>CALMTS010000303.1 GCA_937872685.1 uncultured Desulfomicrobium sp. | reverse complement strand
TCCTCGGAGATCTGAACGGCATCCTTGCCCATGCGCGCGAGCAGGGCTGCGGCGATGACCGGGATGTCCGTGGCGCGTTCGGCCAGGGAGGGGACCTGCAGGGGCAGCGCGCTGATGCGGTAGTAGAGGTCCTCCCGGAACGTGCCCTGCTCGACGATGTGGAGAAGGTCGCGGTTGGTGGCCGCAACGAGACGGAAGTCCACCGGATGCGCCTTGGACGAACCGACCCTGTACACCGTCTTCTCCTCCAGCACGCGCAGCAGCTTGGCCTGGGCGGCCAGAGGCATGTCCCCGATCTCGTCGAGGAAGAGGGTTCCCTTGTCGGCCAGCTCGATCAGGCCGACCTTGCCGTCCTTGCTGGCCCCGGAAAACGCGCCGCCGGCATAGCCGAAGAGTTCGGATTCGAAGAGTTCGATGGGCACAGCCGCACAGTTGATGCTCACGAACGGCCCGTCCTTGCGCGGGCTCGATGCGTGCAGGGCATTGGCGAAGAGCTCCTTGCCCGTGCCCGTCGGCCCCTGGATGATGACGGGAAAATCCGTCTGGGCGTAGTTTCGCAGCCTGTTCTTGGCGAACTGCAGCGGCTTGCTCTCGCCCAGGATGTTGTCCAGCGTATAGCGTGCCGACAGGGCGCTCTGCATCCGTCGCCTGTAAAAGCTGACCCTGCTGTCCAGCTGCTCGACCCTCTCGACAAGGGTCTTCAGTTCATGGGGGTTGCGGAACAGGCACATGGAAACCATGCCGACAATCATGCCGTCGTCGTCACGCATGGGCAGCCGGTTGACGATGGTCGTCTTCTTCCCGTCCCCCTCGCCGACGACGCACAGGTCCCCTATCTCCTCGTTGCCGGACTGCATGACGCTCAGCGCACGCGTCTTGGGCAGGACGTCGACGATGTTCCTGTTTATCAAAGAATCTTTCGAAGCCCCCAAGATCTCGGCGTACACGTCGTTCATGTACAGGATTTCCCCTTTGGTGTCGCAGAGATAGATGCCAACGGGGAGCCCGTCCAGAATCTTCCGGCAGAACCCCTCCGGCATGTTCTTGTCAATCCTTTCCATTCCGGCCTCGCGTGTTCTTCAAGATGTTCGGCCCCCGTCCGGGCCTGTCCGACATGTGCCCGGCAATTGCCCGCGTGTCCAGACAATTGTGTCTGGATAACAACACACCCCCCTCGACAGTCATGTTTGGATATCCGGACACTTTCCGGACACGTCCTCCCCTCCCCGACGCCTTCGTTCCGACCTCCAGCTTTGTGAAAAAAAGAACACAGCCCGCGCCCAGCCTCATTTTCCGCGATCCCGGCCTGTCACCACCCCATGAGTTGGCCCGCCCATTGCTCATATGAAAATGATTTTCATGAAATAATCCGAAATCCATTTTCATAAGGAGAAACATACCATGCCCAAAATGACACCCAGCGAAGCAATGGCGGAAGTCCTCGTTCAGGAAGGCGTCAACCACGTCGGCGGCATCCTCGGGTCAGCCTTCATGGACCTTCTCGACCTCTTCCCGGCCGCCGGGATCGACTTCATCTCGGTGCGCCACGAACAGACCGCCGGCCATATGGAAGACGCATACTCCCGCCTGACCGGCAAGGCCGGCGTCGTGATCGGGCAGAACGGGCCGGGAGTGACGAACTTCGTCACGGCGGTGGCCACGGCCAACATGGCCCATACGCCCATGATCGTGCTCTCGCCGAGCGCCGGCTCCATCTCCGTGGGTTGGGACGGGTTCCAGGAGTGCGACACCTGGAACATCTTCAAGCCCATCACCAAGGCCTCCCTGCGCGTGCCGCACCCCAAGCGCGCCGCCGACATCCTGCGCACGGCCTTCCGCATCGCCTACGCCGAGCGCGGACCGGTGCTGGTCGACATCCCGCGCGACTATTTCTACGGCGAGCTCGACGAGGAGATCCTGCATCCCTCCCAGTACCGCGTGGCTCCGGGCGGCATCGGCAATCCCGAACACTTCGCCGCGGCGGTGGAGGTTCTGAAGAACGCCAAAAACCCGGTCATCGTCTCCGGGCGCGGCGTGGTCGACTCCGGCTGCATCGAGACGATCAAGGCCCTGGCCGAACACCTCGGCGCACCCGTGGCCACCACGTACATGCACAACGACGCGTTCCCCTGCGAACACCCCCTGTGGACCGGCCCCATCGGCTACATGGGTTCCAAGGCGGCCATGCGCATCCTGCAGAACGCCGACGTCATCCTGGCCGTGGGCACCCGACTGTCCTACTTCGGCACCCTGCCCCAGTACGACATCAATTATTTCCCCAAGACGGCGAAGATCGTCCAGATCGACATCAACCCGCGCCACATCGCCAAGACGCACCCCGTGGCCGTGGGCCTCTGCGCCGACGCCAAGGACGCCACCGAGGAACTCTTCTCGCGCCTGCGCGCCGCAGTGCCGGCCAGAAAGGACCTCGAAGCGGTGTACGGCAAGGTCAAGGCGGAGCTTGGCGTGTGGTACGAGGAAATCGCCACCATCGCGAACGAACCCACCCGCGAAGGCCGCATGCACCCGCGCAAGGCCCTGGAGGTCGTGGGCAGGTTCATCACCGACACCAACGCCATCGCCACTACGGACATCGGCAACACCTCCTCCACGGCCAACAGCTACCTGCGCTTCAACCAGCCCAAGCGCCATGTGGCCACGCTGACCTTCGGCAACACCGGCTTCGCCTACCAGGCGGGCCTGGGCGCCCAGCTGGCCTGTCCCGAGGACACGGTCGTCTCCATCGTCGGCGACGGCGCCTGGGGCATGAGCCTCTTCGAGGTGCCCACCGCGGTCCAGTACAACCTCCCGGTCATCGCCACTGTCTACAACAACGGTGCCTGGTGCGCGGAGAAGAAGAACCAGATCGACTTCTACAACAACCGCTTCGTGGGCGCGGACATCTGGTCCAAGTCCTACGCGCGGATCGCCGAGGCCATGGGCGCCGACGGCTACATGGTCAACAATCAGAAGGACCTGGCCGAGGCCCTGGACGCGGCGAGGAAAAACCGGCGCCCGGCGGTGATCGAGGTCATGACCGACGGCACCCGCCTGGCCCCGCCCTTCCGGCGCGACGCCCTGGCCCTGCCGACCCGCTTCCTGCCCAAGTACGAGCATCTGGACAAAAAGCACTTCCCCGGAGCCTAGACGAACCTCCACAGGCATCCTCCCGCCGGGCCGTTTCACCAAAGGCCCGGCCCGGCGGGAGGGGCCAACGTCACGAAACCAAAAGGGAGAAAGATATGAACAGAGTAGATGAACTTGTTCAGGCCGGCCGCAGGGCTCAGGAGCAGGTGGCCTCATATACCCAGGAACAGATCGACGACGTCTGCCTCGCCGCCGGCTGGGCCCTGTACAACGACGAAAATGCGCAGGCCCTGTCCGCCCTGGCCGTCGAGGAGACGGGCTACGGCAACTATGAAAGCAAGGTCGTCAAGCACAAGCGCAAGGTCGGCGGGGCCGTCGAGGGCATCCTCGGCAAGATTTCCGTCGGTCTCATCGAGCGCGACGAAGAGACAGGCATCTCCAAATACGCCAAGCCCGTGGGCCTGGTCTGCGCCATCCTGCCCGCCACCAACCCCACCGCCACGGCGGGCACCAAGGCCGTGGCCATCCTCAAGGGCCGCAACGCCGTCATATTCCGCCCCAGCAGCCGGGCCCGCAAGGCCAGCTCCCTGGCCGTGGAATTCATGCGCGCCGCCCTGCGCCGGATCGGGGCCCCCGAGGACCTGGTGCAGATCTACGACGACGCCGACATCCCCTCCACGGCCGAACTCATGCAGAAATGCGACCTGGTCGTGGCCACGGGCGGCGGCCCCATGGTCCGCGCGGCCTACTCCAGCGGCACCCCCTCCTACGGCGTGGGCGTGGGCAACGCGGTCTGCATCATCGCCGAGGACGCCGACGTGAAGGAAGCCGTGTCCATGGTCACG
Organism: uncultured Desulfomicrobium sp.; assembly: GCA_937872685.1. Classification (GTDB taxonomy): domain Bacteria; phylum Desulfobacterota; class Desulfovibrionia; order Desulfovibrionales; family Desulfomicrobiaceae; genus Desulfomicrobium. Next base: position 25,223 of record CALMTS010000303.1, on the reverse strand, counting down.
GCCAGCAAGACCTTCGATTACGCGACATCCTGCTCCTCGGAGAATTCCATCATCGTGCAGCGCGGCATTCTCGACGGCGTGCTCGCGGAAATCCGGGCCAACAGGGGGTACGTCTGTTCCCCTGAGGAAAAAGCGAAGCTCAGGGACTGGATGTGGCAGGTCAACGACAAGGGCAGGCTGGCCATGAACGGCAAGATCGTGGCCCAGCCGGCGACGCGCATCGCGGCCGACGCCGGGATCGAAGTGCCCGCAGACACCTGCATGCTGGTGGTCATGGGCGAGGAGCCCGCGGTGAAGGACAAGTTCGCCGACGAGAAGATGAGCCCGGTCCTGACGCTCTTCACCTACGAAACCTTCGACGAAGCCCTGGAAAAGATCTCGTCCATCACCAACCGGTACGGCCGGGGGCATTCCATGGGCATCCACACCTACAGGGCCGACTACATCGAGCGCATGGGACAGACCATGCTGACCAGCCGCATCACGGTCCGCCAGCCCATGGCCGCGGCCAATGGCGGCCATGCCACCAACCACATGCCGCCCACCGCGACCCTGGGCTGCGGAACCTGGGGCCGCAACAGCACCACGGAAAACATCCACTACAAACATTTCCTGAACGTGACCTGGGTCAACGAACCCCGCCCGGCCAGGGTCTTCTCCGAAGAAGACGTCTGGGGCGAATTCCACGCCAGGTACGCAACGCAGCACGCGAGCAGGAGGTAGCCATGAAACTGTTTGAATACCAGGCCAAGGAAGCCTTCCGGCAGTGCGGCATCCCCGTGCCCCAGAGCGTGCTCGCCTGCAGCCCCGGCGAAGTGTCCGGCGCCATCGGCGACTTCAGCATGCCCTGCGTCATCAAGGCCCAGGTGCTCCAGGGCGGGCGCGGCAAAGCCGGCCTCGTCAGGGTCGTCCGCAACGAGAAGGACGCCCTGGAATACGCCCGCACCCTCTTCGAGGAACGCGGCGTGCGGCGAATCCTGCTCGAAGACGCCGTCGACTTCGCTGGGGAACTCTACCTGGCCGTCACCGTGGACCCGGCCAGGGCCAAGGCGACCATCCTGGCCTGCGCCGAAGGCGGCGTGGACATCGAGGAACTCGCCGCCACCGCGCCGGAGAAGATCGTCACCCAGCACGTGGACCTGGACCGGGGCCTCTCTGGCCACCACATGCGCAACATCGCCTTTGGACTCGGCCTGAACGGCGAAAAGGCCAAGGCCTTCAACAAGGTGCTCTCGGCCCTGTACCAGGCGTTCCGCAAATTCGACGCCGAACTCATCGAAATCAACCCCCTCTTCCTGACCGGGGAGGACACCTTCGTGGCCGGCGACGGCAAGCTCGTCATCGACGACAATTCCATGTCCCGCCAACCGGGCTACGAGATCACCCGCGACCATTACGACCACGACGTGGAGTACGAAGCGGCCCTGGCCGGCATCCCCTACCTGCAGTTCGACGGCGACATCAGCCTCATGTGCGCGGGCGCGGGACTGACCACCACGGTCTTCGACCTCATCAACTACGCCGGCGGCTCCGTGGCCAACTACCTCGAGTTCGGCGGCCCCAACTACACCCGGGCCGTGGACGCCATGGAGCTGTGCCTCCGGAACGAGAAGGCCAAGGTCATCCTCATCGTGACCTTCGGCACCGTCGCCCGGGCCGACGTCATCGCCAGGGGCCTGGCCGACGCCGTGGCCAGGTTCAGGCCGTCCATCCCCATCGTGACCTGCATCCGCGGGACCAACGAGGAGGAAGCGTTCCAAATCATCAGGGACCTGGGCCTCACGCCCCTGTCCGAGACCGAAGAGGCGGTGCAGCGCGCCGTGGACATCGCCGCAGGGAGGGTTTCATGAGCATCTTCATCGATCGGAGCAACAAGGTCCTGGTCCAGGGCGCGACCGGCAAGGAAGGCAGCTACTGGACCAAGCACATGCAGGACATGGGCACGAACGTGGTCTTCGGCGTGACCCCCGGCAAGGAGGGGCAGCGGGTCGAAGGCATCCCGATCTACCATACCATCCGCCGCGGGCTGCAGGATCATGACGCGGACACCGCCATGCTCTTCGTGCCCCCGGCCTTCACCAAGGACGCCATCTTCGAGGCCCTCGACGCGGGCATCCGCAAGATCGTGACCATCGCCGACGGCATCCCGCTGCACGAACTGCTGCAGATCCGCAGCGCGGCCAGATCATGCGGGGCCATGGTCGTCGGTGGCAACACCTCGGGCGTCATCTCCCCCGGCAAGGCCATGATGGGCGTGCTGCCCTACTGGATCGAGCGCGTCTACAAGCCCGGCCGCATCGGCGTCATGACGCGCAGCGGCTCCCTGACCAACGAGGTCACGGCCGAAGTGGTCAAGGCCGGATACGGCGTCTCCACCCTCATGGGCGTGGGCGGCGACTCGGTGCCCCTGACCCGATTCGCGGAGATCCTGCCCCTCTACCAGGCGGACCCGGAGACCGACGCCGTGGTCATCATCGGCGAACTCGGCGGAACCATGGAGGAAGAAGTGGCCGAGGCCATGGAGAGCGGCGCCTTCACCAAGCCGCTGGTGGCCTTCATCGGCGGCCGCACGGCCCCCAGGGGCAAGCGCATGGGGCACGCCGGGGCCATCGTCACCGGCAGCAAGGGAACCGTCGAGGCCAAGGTGGATGCCCTGACCATCGCCGGCGGCCTGGTCGCCAGGAAGCCGAGCATGGTCGGCCCCATGCTGCACGAACTCATGACCTAGTTCCGACAACCGGGCGGGGCCAGGGGCCCCGCCCCAAACGGATTGCCGTCCAAGGCGGTCCGTCCGGAGGCATCCATATGGATTTCATCACCTATTTCTTCGCGTGTTTCACGCCGCTCAAGATCGCGCTCATGATCGGCGGCGCCGTCGGCGGCATCCTCCTGGGGGCTGCGCCGGGGCTGAGCCCCACCATGGCGGTGGCCCTCCTGGTGCCCTTCACCTTCCACATGGACCCGGCCGAAGGCCTCATCCTTCTCGGCGCCGTCTACACGGCAGCCGTGGCCGGCGGATCCATCACGGCCATTCTCATCAACATCCCGGGCGCGCCAGCAAACATCGCCACCATGTTCGACGGCCATCCCATGGCCAGGAAAGGCAAGGCCGAAAAGGCGCTGTACCTCTCTTTCCTGAGTTCCGGCGTGGGCGGCCTCTTCGGCGTGGCCGTGCTCATCCTCTTCACTCCGCCCATCGCCCGCATGGCCATGGAGTTCGGCCCGGCCGAGCTGTTCTGGCTGGCCATCTTCGGGGTCACGGTCATCGCCGGCCTGTCCTCGGGCACCGTGGTCAAGGGCCTCTACGCCGGCTCCTTCGGCCTGCTCCTGAGCTGCATCGGCGAGAACCCGGTCTACGGCGTCGAACGTTTTGTCTTCTCGGACATGCTGACCGGCGGCATCTCCATCATCCCGGCGCTCATCGGCCTCTTCGCCATACCGCAGATATTCACCCTGGTGGAAACCATCGGGCAGGCCCTGGAAAAACAATCCTTCAAGGCCCAGAAGGGTGTGCTGAGAGAAGCGCTGGGCGAGATCATCCGCCATCCCAGGCAATGGATCATGGGTTCCGTGGTCGGCTCTTTCATCGGCGCCATCCCCGGCGCGGGCGGCCAGGTCGCGGGCCTCATCGCCTACGACCAGTCCAAAAAGATGTCCCGCACCCCGGAGCTCTACGGCACGGGCACGCCCGAGGGCGTCATCTCGGTGGAGTCCTCCAACAACGCCACCGTCGGCCCGGCCCTGATCCCGCTGCTGACCATGGGCATCCCGGGGAGCCCCACCGCCGCCGTGCTGCTGGGCGGCCTGCTCATCCACGGCCTCTTCCCCGGCCCGGAACTGTTCACCAAGCACGCGGACGTGGCCTACACCTTCATCGCCAGCATGGTCGTGGCGCAGTTCGCCATGGCGATCTTCGGGATCATGATCTCCCGCTACTCGCATATCGTCATGAACATCCCCAACATCTTCATGGTCGCGGCGGTGACCATCCTCTGCGTGTACGGATCCTACAGCGTGCAGAACAGCATGGACGACGTCATCATCATGTTCTGCCTGGGCCTGTGCATGTACCTGAGCAGCCGCAACTCCTTCTCCCCGGCCCCCGTCGTGCTCGGGCTCATCCTGGGCCCCCTGGCCGAAGACAACTTCAGCCGGGGCAAGATCATCGCCCAGACCGGCGACGGGCTGGCCAGCTACTTCCTGACGGGAGGCGTGAATATGGTGGTTATCGCCCTGTGCGCCATCTCCATAGGGTGGAGCATCTACAGCGAATGGAAGATGTCCCGGAACAATGAGGCCAGGCGCGCCCAGGCTACGGCCGCGACCGCAGCCTCGCTGTCCGAGGCGTAAGGAGACACAGTCATGATAAATGCACGCAAGCGCCTTCTCGAAACAACCGTCATGTTCGCGATCCCGGTCGTGGCCCTCTGGATGCTGGACGACATCTCCGTGGACGACGCGAAGTTCTTCCCCAAGTACATCTGCTACGGAATGCTCATCCTGGCGTCCATCAACGCCCTGCAACTCTGGCTCTATCTGAACAGGATCAGGCCCATCTCCTGGCCGACCTTCCTGCGCTGGTCACTGCCCTTCAAGGGCGGGCCGGTGCCTTTCCCCGTGCGGCGCGTGGGCATGGCCCTCGGGCTCATGACCGTCTACGTCTTTGCCATGGAGACGGTGGGGTTCTACCTGTCCGGGTTCCTGTTCTTCCTTCTGTCCCTGCTCGTTCTGGACCCAGCAAAGCCGACCCCGGCGGGTGCCGGCCGCAAGGCCGTGAACGCCCTGATCTTCATGGCCGTGGTCTATGTTCTCTTCAGCGTCATGCTCGGAGTGGTGATTCCGAGTGGCATAGCACTGTAACCAACCTGTTCTCTGGAGGAATTATGAAAAAGCTGCTGATCCCCTTCTGCCTTCTGGCTCTGCTGCTCTGCGGCATGTCCGGCGCCGCCATGGCCGCCTACCCCGACAAGCCCCTGTCCATGGTCGTGACCTATCCCCCCGGAGGCGCCACTGACTTCCAGGCCCGCATCGTGACGACCATGTCCTCGGACGAAAAATTCTTCGGCCAGCCCATCGTGGTCATCAACAAGCCCGGCGCCGGCGGCAGGGTCGGCTGGAACTGGTTCGCCGAGAAGGCGGCCAACGACGGGTACTGGCTGAGCACCTACAACGCCCCGCACTTCATCGCCCAGAGCCTGGTCTTCAAGGATTCCAAGTTCACCGTGGACAGCTTCGAGCCCATCGCCACCTGGGGCGCGGACCCGGCCGTGCTCATCGTGCCCAAGGACAGCCCCTTCAAGACCCTCAAAGACCTCATCGACTTCGCCAAGGCCAACCCCGGCAAGGTCACGGTCAACGGCGCAGGGCTCTATGTCGGCCATCACATCGCCATGCTGCAGCTGGCCAAGGCCGCCGGCATCAAGCTGACCTACGTCCCCGAACAGGGCGGCACCCCGGCCATGCAGAGCGTCATGGGCGGCAAGGTCATGGCCGGCTTCAACAACCTGGCCGACGCCTACCGCAACCGGGAGACCGTGAACATCCTGGCCATCGCCGACCTGCAGCGCCATCCCTTCATCGAGGATGTGCCGACCTTCATGGAGCAGGGCGTCGAAGTGGACAACTCGAGCGTGAACTACCGCGGCATCTTCCTGCCCAAGGGCACCGATGCGGCCGTCATCGCCAAGTGCGAAAAGGCGTTCCTGGACATGTTCAACGACAAGAAGGTCAAGGAACTGATGGTCCAGAGCGGCAGCCCCATGCATGTCCTCGACCGCAAGCAGACGGCCGAACTGTTCACCAAGGTCAAGAAGAACCTTGAGGAACTGCTCAAGGACATCAAGGAATAGACGCCTCCTCCCCGGAAGCGCGCCGGCGGGCAAACCTCTGCCACTGCCCGTCGGCGCGCCCACCGGGTTCGGGCCGGCGCCGGAACCTTCAGCATTCGGGAGGAAAGGCATGAGTTCGCAACGCAACGCGCATTTTTCCGGCCCCCTCAAGTCGGTCGTGCTGGACTGGGCGGGGACGGCCGTGGACTACGGCTGCTTCGGGCCCGTCGCGGCGTTTCGGGAAGTGTTCCGCACACGCTTCATCGAGCCCACCGTCGAGGAGGTCAGGGCCCACATGGGCATGGACAAGATGGAACACATCAAGGCCTTGAGCGCCATGCCCCGCATCCGGAAGCTGTGGATGGCGATCTACGGCAAGGAGCCCGCCGAGATCGATTTCCGGGAGATGCACCGGCACTTCGAAGAGATCCGCATGAGCACCATGCACAGGCACTCCGAACTGGTTCCAGGTCTGCTGGAGACGGTGTCGGGCCTGCGCGGCATGGGCATGCGCATCGGCTCCACGACGGGCTACAACGAACTCGGGGCGAAGCTGATGCGGGCCGAGGCCGCCCGGCACGGGTACTGGCCGGACTGCGTCGTCAACGCCTCGGACGTGCCCGCCGGCCGCCCCCACCCGTGGATGTGCTTCAGAAACGCCATGGAACTCGGGACCTACCCCATGTCGGCCATGGTCAAGGTCGGGGATACGCCCCTTGATGTGCTGGAAGGGCTCAACGCGGGCATGTGGACCGTGGCCGTGACGACATCCGGCAACGAGATGGGCCTCACCATCGACGAGGTGGCGGCGCTGGAACCGGTGGAACTCGCCAGGCGCCAGCGTTCCATAGGAACGCGCATGGAGGCCGTGGGCGCACATTTCGTCATCGGGGACATCCGGGGGCTGATGCCCGTCATCGAGGAGATCAACCAGCTCCTGGCCGAAGGGGTGCGTCCGGACGATTATTTTGCGGCGGCGCAATCAGGCCGGGCACGCCCGGCGACCCGCACCCGCCTGGCGCCGGATGCGATGACGGCATGACCGGGCCGGCTTTGGCCCGAAAGCGCTCCGGGATGCCCCGGCGCGTCATTTTTTCTGGATCTTGCGGAAGATGGTGCTGCGGTCCACCTGAAACAGCTCCGATACCTTCTGCACGGAGCCGTGCAGGGCGATGGCCTGCTGCAGGAAATCCCGTTCGATGTCGCCCATGATTTCCTTCAGGGCCCGGCCGCCGGTCAGGATGGCGTCGGTGTAGGCGTGGTCCTGCCTGTTGTCCTGGGTGATGTGGGCGGGCAGGTCGCGGGGGGAGATGTGGGACCCCTTGTGGGTGATGACCAGCCCGTGAATCATGTTCTGCAGTTCGCGCACGTTCCCCGGCCACTGGTAGCGGGACAGGATGGTCAGGGCGATCTCCATGATGGCCATGCGCTTGCCGTACTTGGCCGAATACTGCTGCAGGAAGTGCCCCACCAGGGGCCGCACGTCCTCGGGCCGCTCGCGCAGGGGCGGGATGGTGACCGTGGCCACGTTCAGCCTGTAATAGAGGTCGCGCCTAAACGTCCCGGCCTCCACGCATTCGGCCAGGTTCTTGTTGGTGGCCGCGATGACGCGGACATCGACCTTGCTCGAACGGGAGCCGCCGACGCGCATGATCTCGCCGTCCTGGAGCACGCGCAGGAGCCGGGTCTGCATGGACAGGGGCAACTCGCCGATTTCGTCGAGAAACACGGTCCCGCCGTCGGCCAGTTCGAAATACCCCGCCTTGCCCTTGCTCGACGCGCCCGTGAAGGCGCCGGGCATGTAGCCGAACATCTCGGATTCGGTCAGGGTTTCGGAGATGCCGCCGCAATCCACCTTGAGAAAGATCTTGTCCTTGCGGTCGCTCCTGCCGTGGGTCAGCCGGGCGAAGACGTCCTTGCCCACGCCGGTCTCGCCCAGGATGAGCACCGAGGCGTCCGTGGGCGCGACGGTCAGCAGCATGTTCACCACTTCCTGCATGGCCGGGCTCGCGTACACGGGCGTGAGGGCCTTGCTCCGCTCGTTGGAGATGTAGGCCATCTGCTTGTGGAAATGGTCGATGAGCTGGCGCTGCTCCTCCATCTGGTCGTTGAGCCGCGTGATCATGGTGATGTCGCGGACAAAGGTCACCACCAGGCGCAGCGTCCCGCTCTCGTCGAAGACGGGAAAGCCGGAGAGGACCAGCTTCTTGCCGTTCTGCAACTGCTGCACGTGGGTCGCGGGCTTGCCGGTGCGGACGATCTCGGGATTGAGGATCCTGTCGAATATGCCGTTCTCGACCAGGGACCGGACCTGCTTGCCCTGGATGTCCTCCTGCCTGAGGCCCGTCAGCTGCTCGTACATGCGGTTGACGCGCAGGGTGATGCCCGAAACGTCCGAAATGAACACCCCGTCCGGCAGGGCGTCCAGGATGTATTCGAAATGCTTTGCAAGAAAATCCGAGGTGCGGTTCTGCATTTTGAAAATGTCTCACGGGCTCAAAAAAAAGGCAACCCCAAGGGGCTGCCTTTCATGATTTATCATACCGATATTATTGTAAAATCTTCCAAAATCATCCGACACTCCATATCGATGCCCGCAGCGGCCCCGGCAGCAGGAACCGCCACGTACGCGCTCCCTACTTCACGATCTCGACCCTGTCGCCAAGGATGTTCCGCGCCGCATCGATCAGCCGCGGCATGACGGACTTGTCGAGCGTCACTTCCTCCATGGGCGGAACGCGGTCGAGAAAGTGGTATTTCTGCGTTCCAAGCCGGTGGTAGGGCAGCATCTCGTAGCGGACGTTGGGGAAGGGTCGGAGAAACTCGGCGATGGCTGTAATGGCCTCCACGGAATCGTTGAACCCCGGGATGACGGGCGTGCGCGCCAGGATGGGCCTGTCCGGCGCCAGCTCCGCGAGCTTGCGGAAATTCTCCAGGATGATCTCGTTGGACCTTCCCGTCTGGGCTTCGTGCGCCCCTGCGTCCATGTGCTTGATGTCGTAGAGCACGTAGTTGAGGTATTCGGACGCCGCCTCCAGGGTCTTCCAGGGCACCATCCCGCAGGTTTCCACCGCCGTCTTGATCCGGCGCCGGCGCGACTCCCTGAGCAGGGCCAGGGCGAAATCGGCCTGCAGCAGGGGTTCGCCGCCCGAGAGGGTCATGCCCCCGCTGGAGCGGGTGTAGAAGGCCGCGTCCTGCTCCACCACCTTCAGCACGTCGTCCACCGTGCGTTCCTCGCCGTAGACGATGAGCCCCTGGGAGGGGCAGGCCTCGGCGCAGTGCTTGGGGCAGCCCTCGCACAGGGCGCGTTCGATGCGCAGGCTGTCGTCGGCCTCGCGGATGATGGCCCCGCGCAGGCAGGCCTGCAGGCAGCGCGTGCACTTGGAAAAGGTCAGGCAGCGGCCGGGGTTGAAGGCCAGTTCGGGTTCGCGCCGCTGGGACTCCGGGTTGCTGCACCAGTTGCAGGACAGGGGACAGCCCTTGAGGAAGACAATGGTCCGGATGCCGGGACCGTCATGCACCGAATATTTCTGGATATTGAAAACAAGCCCTTTCTTCTTTTTGTCTTCAAGAGCGCTCATGGTACTCCCCGGTGTTGTCATGAAAAATTGCGGGCAGGCCGAGGCCTGCCCGCAAATCGAGTTTGATGGCCATGCAGAGCCAGGCGTCGGGCCGCCTAGATGGCTCCGTGCTCCGTGCGGGCGATGAGATCGTCCTGCAGGTCGGGGGACAGGTCCACGAAGTAGGCGCTGTAGCCCGCGATGCGCACGATGAGGTTGCGGTACTTCTGCGGGTCCTTCTTGGCCGCGATGAGCGTGTCGCGGTTGATGACGTTGAACTGCACGTGCCAGATCTTCAGGTCGCACATGGTGCGGATGAAGGACACGAGCTTCTCGGTGCCCTGCTCGCCCTCGATGCACTTGGGCGTGAACTTGATGTTGAGCATGCGGGCCGCACGGTCGCGCATGCCGTAGTTCTTGGTGTTGTAGTTCGAGAGCAGAATGGCCGTGGGGCCGTTGACGTCAGCGCCATGGGAGGCGGAGGAGCCGTCGGACAGCGGGGTGAACTGCTTGCGGCCGTTGGGCGTGGCCGAGACGACCTTGCCGAAGGGCACGTGCGAGGTGAAGGGCACGTAGCGCACGTCGTTGTGCATGCCCAGGTCCTTGCTGTACTTGCCGCCGAATTCCACGGAGATCCTGTCGATCTCGCGGCCGATGCTGTCGGCGTAGGAATCGTTGTTGCCGTAGCAGGGGGCGGAACGGAGCAGGGCCGCGACATCCTCGTAGCCCTCGAAGTTGGCGTCCACGGCGTCGATGATCTGCTGCATGGTGAGCTTCTTGTCCTCGAAGACCAGCTTCTTGATGGCCGAGAGGGAGTCCACGACCGTGCCGAGTCCCATGTACTCGAAGTAGCCGAGGTTGATGCCCTCGGGAATCTGCTCCTGGTGCAGGTCGATGCAGTGCTTCATGCACAGGTCGTGCATGGCCGAACCCATGGGCTGGGCGAAGGTGGTCGCACGGATCTTGTTGATGAGGTACTGCTGGTGGAAGGCGGTCTTCAGGAACAGCAGGTGCTGCTGGACGTAAGCGTTCCAGAATTCATCCCAGGTCGAGAAGGCGGTCGGGTCGCCGGTCTCCACGCCAAGGACCTGGTCGCCATACTTTTTCATGCGGCCGTTGCGCAGGACCATCTCAACCGCCGCGGCGAAGTTGATGTACGCGCCGCCGGAAGTGTAGGTGTCGCGGTTGGGCATGCGCGCTTCGGTGCAGCCGGAAACGGCGTAGTCATAGGCCTCGGCGAAGGTCGCGCCCTTGGAGACGTACAGGGGCACGATCTCCTCGTCGTTGATCAGCTTGGGGAAACCCGAGCCGTCCTTGATGGTCTCGGCCACGTCCCACAGGTAGCTCTCGGGCGAACGGCTGTGGATGCGGGCGGCGAGGTCCGGGTAGTGCAGCGGGAACTCGCGCTTGGACTTCAGGATGAGATGGGTCAGATCGTTGGTGGCGTCACGGCCGTCCGGAGTCTGCCCGCCGACGGTGACGGCTTCCCAGTGCGCATAGCCCTCGTTGAAGGCGCCGCCCGTGGGGGAGATGTACATGTCGATGAACTCGGCCATGCCGACCCACATGCACTCCAGCAATTCCATGGCCTGGTCCTCGGTCAGGGTGCCGGCCTCGACGTCCTTTGCGTAGAACGGGTAGAAATACTGGTCCATGCGGCCGTTGGAGATGGTCGTGCCGGTCTTCTGCTCGATGCGGGAGAACATCTGCGTGAACCACTGGCTCTGGCAGGCCTCCCAGAAGTCGCGGGCCGGCTCGCCGGGTACGTGCTCGGCGTTCTCGGCCATGCGGATGAGTTCGGCCTTGCGGACCGGATCGGTCTCCTTCTCCGCCACTTCGCGGGCGAGCACGGCGTGGCGCTTGGCCCAGTGCACGATGGCGTCGCAGACGATGACCACGGCTTCGAGGAAGGGCTTCTTCTCGCAATTGTCCTTGGGGCTCAGCGGATCGAGGGCGTCCAGCTTTTCCTGGGCTTCGCGCTTGATGTCGTTGAAACCGCGCTTGAGGATCTTCTCGAAGTCATGCACCCACTGGATGGAGGAGCGGAAGGAGGCCGTCTCGTTGACGATGAAGCGGGACATCAGCCCCTCGGGGTCGTCATAGGTCAGCTTGTGCACGTCGGCGGGCAGGGCGGCGTTGAGCTTTTCGTGAAAGGTCTTGCCCTTCCAGAAGGGAGCGATTTCCTCGACCACGATCTTCGCGTCCTCGGGGGTGATGGTCGCGGGGGACTGGGTGCGGGTGGGAAGGTCGCGCACCGCGATGTCCAGGAAGTCACCGTCCAGTTCCGGATAGAGGATGCCGTAACGGCCATCGAAACCGGCGCGGCCGAGAAGCAGCTGGTCGTCCTGGACATATACGGTCATGTTCTCGGCGATGTGACGGAGGGCCTTGGCCCAGCGCAGGACAAGCGGCTCTCCCTCGGTCTGCTGCATGGACTGGGTGAAATACAGCGCACGTTCGATATCGATGCGGGGCTTCTGTCCGTCGAAGCGTTCGAGCATCTTGAAAACACGACTGTGTGTCTTGCGAAATTTATCCTCTTTGCCTTCCATCTGGTCGTAAAGACGCTGCTCCTGTGGTGACATACATTCACAAGTAAATCTTGTCATGTTTCCGCTCCTGATCTCAAAATGTATTTTAATGAAACAGTGCCGCGCATTTCGGCAGAAATAATGCGCATTCACCTTGGTAATCCCCGATTGCCTTTGCAAATCGCCCGTTGTCTCGCGAAATGCCGTGCACGCAAGCCATTGAGCACGCTCTATGCCAAACATCACAACCGACTAAGATAACTGAAATTATCAAAATCCCCCAAAGTGCAGCGCTTTTGAGAAAAAATGCGCGGCCCTCGGCCGTCGCAAAAATGCAACGACTTGCCAATTTTGATCTTTTTTTTACAATAAAACATTGCAAATTTGCGACTCGAGCGTCACGGAACTCTCAAAAATGCGCCTCAGGACGATTTCCAGGCACATCCCAACCCGTACGTATCGAACACCTTTGTGATTAAATTCCCATATCCGCGCTACGTGATGAGAACGACTCCCATCAGTTGCATATTTGCGACAACAGCGGCAGAAATTTTCCAACCATTTTAGCCTGAAACATGTAATTATTTGAAATAAAAGAACTTAAAATGTATGACACGCCGTTATACCTACATTTTTGTGTGGCATACATTCTGCTAAATTCGAAACATCAACCCGCGACCAGGGGGGTGACAGTCAAGAACATTGCAAAGCAGTGCTGGTCAAAATAACCCTATTTTGGAGGAAGAATGAAGAAGAGTCTCATCATCGCCGCGTTGAACGTGCTGGCAGTCGTCGGCCTGCTCGGATCCATCGGAACCGCCGAAGCCGGCAAACCCCTCACCCTGCGTATCGGCCACCCCATGGCTCCGGGCAACAACGTCACCCTGGGCATCGAAAAATTCAAGGAACTGGTCGAGGCCAAGAGCGACAAGCAGATCAAGATCCAGATTTTCGGCAGCGCCCAGCTGGGCAGCGACCGCGTGACCACGGAAGCGGCCCAGGCCGGCACCCTGGACATGTCCTCCTGCTCCTCCCCGAACATGGCCAGCTTCAGCAAGGCCTACATGGCCCTGGATCTGCCGTACATAACTTCCCCTAAGTATCAGGAAAACCTGTACAAGGCCCTTGATGAAGGCGAACTCGGCAAGGAACTGGAAAAGGTTTCCAACGAAATCGGCCTGACCACCATCATGTTCAGCCAGTACGGCTACCGCAACTTCGTCAGCACCAAGAAGCCCCTGAAGACCGTCGCCGACCTGGCCGGCCTCAAGGTCCGCACCACCGACTCCCCCGTTGAAGTGGAAGTGGCCAAGGCCCTGGGCATGAACCCCGCCCCCGTGGCATGGGGCGAAGTTTACACCGCCCTGCAGCAGGGCACCGTCGACGCCGAAGGCAACACCTTCTCCCTGCTGAACGACGCCAAGCACACCGAAGTCCTGAAGTACGCCATGGACTCCAACCACAACTACAGCATGCACATCCTGCTGATGAACAAGAAGAAGTTCGACAGCATGACCCCCGAGCAGCAGAAGATCATCCGTGAAGCCGCCCATGAGGCCCTCGTATGGCAGCGCGGAATCACCGACGAGCTCGAAAAGAAGGCCTGGGACGCCTTCAAGGAAAAGGGCATCGAAATCACCGTTCTGAGCGACGAGGAACGCGCCAAGCTCGTGGAACTGACCGCCCCCGTGCGCGAACAGTTCGCCAAGCAGCTGCCCGCCAACCTGATGCAGCTGATCCTGGACACCCAGAAATAGTTGAAAAGACCGCCTGCCGCCGGATTCCTCTCACCCTCCGGCGGCAGGCGGCCGCAAGGCCTTTGAACACATAAGAAGCATGCCTGTTCACCGCCCTGCCGGAATGCGCCTCTTGCTGGCGCCCCGAATGGCAAGGCACAGGGAGATGACATGGAACAGAATAGCAACTGCGCCGTACTGCCGCTGAACATAGTGGACTCGGCCACCGCACCCAAAAGCGTCTGGAACTGGATCGACGAGAATTTCGAAAAGGTCTTTCTCGTGTCCGGCCTGCTGGCCATCATATTTTTCATCACGTTCCAGACGACATACAGGTATATCATCGTCCACTTCGCCAGTTCCGCGGGCGCCGCTGTCTGGACGGAGGAACTCGCCAGGTACGTTTTCATCTGGATCACCTACCTCGCCTTGTCCGTGGCCATCAGGAAACGCAGTTCCATCCGCATCGACATCATCTACGACCGGCTTCCGGCAAGGCTGCAGAACGCGAGCTGGATCGTCGTCGAAACCTTTTTCCTGATCCTCACGCTGACCATTTGCTGGTACGGCTGGACCCAGATCGAGCGCCTGCAGGAATTCCCGCAGTACACGACGGCGCTCAGGATTCCCTACATCATCCCCTATCTGGTCCTGCCCCTGGGCTTCGGGCTCATGGCCCTGCGCCTGCTGCAGAACCTGACCGCACAGGTGAAGCTCTGCGGCACCCTGGACACCGTCATTGCCCTCGCTGTCGCCGGCGCCGTCATCGCCCCGGCGGTGCTCTCCGAGTACATCGAACCCCTGCCGGCACTGTTCGGCTATTTCGCGGTGCTCTGCGCCCTGGGCGTGCCCATCGCCATTTCCCTCGGCCTGTCCACCCTGGCCACGGTCATCTGCGCCGATACCCTGCCCATCGAGTACCTGGCCCAAACGGCCTTCACATCCATCGACTCCTTCCCCATCATGGCCATCCCGTTCTTCATCGCGGCCGGCACGTTCATGGGCGCGGGCGGACTGTCCCAGCGCCTGCTGGCCCTGGCCGATGAAATGCTCGGAGGGTTGTATGGCGGCATGGCCCTGGTCACGGTCGCGACCTGCATGTTCTTCGGCGCCATCAGCGGTTCCGGCCCGGCCACGGTGGCGGCCATCGGCGCCCTGACCATCCCGGCCATGATCGAGCGCGGCTACGACAAGTACTTCGCCGGCGCCATCGTCGCGGCGGCGGGCGCCATCGGCGTGCTCATCCCCCCGAGCAACCCCTTCGTCGTCTACGGCATCTCCGCACAGGTTTCCATCGGCGACCTCTTCATCGCCGGCATCGTGCCCGGCATCATGACGGGCCTGGTGCTCATGGGGTACTCGTACTTCTACGCCAAGTCCCGCAACTGGCGAGGCGAGGCGCGCACCAGAACCCTCGCCTCCCTCACGGCCGCCATCTGGAACGCCAAGTGGGCGCTGATGGTCCCGGTCATCGTCCTGGGCGGCATCTACGGCGGCATCATGACCCCCACCGAAGCCGCGGCCGTGGCCGCCTTCTACGGGCTCATCGTCGGCATGTTCGTGTACAGGGAGATCGACGCCCGCAAGTTCGTGGACTGCTGCGTGGAGTCCTGCGAGACCTCGGCGACGATCATCGTGCTCATGGCCATGGCCACCCTCTTCGGCAACATCATGACCCTGGAGGACGTGCCCGGCACCATCGCCCGGGCCATCCTCAGCTTCACCGAAAGCAAGATCGTCGTGCTGCTGCTCATCAACGTGCTGCTGCTCATCGTCGGCACCTTCATGGAGGCCCTGGCGGCCATCGTCATCCTCACGCCGATCCTGCTGCCCGTGGTCACGGGCGTGGGCGTCTCGCCCCTGCACTTCGGCGTCATCATCGTCGTCAACCTGGCCATCGGCTTCATCACCCCGCCCGTGGGCGTGAACCTCTTCGTGGCCAGCGGCATCTCCAAGTCCAAGCTGGAATACCTGGCCCGGGCGGTCATGCCCATGCTGGCGCTCATGATCCTGGTGCTCCTGGTGGTGACCTACATCCCCGAAGTGCCGCTCTGCCTCGTAGGCGGCAAGTAAACCGACCTTGAAACACGCCGCCGGATGCTCAATCCGGCGGCGCCATGAACCCGGCTGACGACGCTCGCGCCCGGGGCAGGAAAACTGCGCCTTTCGCACAGCGAGTAGAACTTAGAAAAGTCAATAATTTCGAACTGTAAAAAAAATCCGGAGACACGCATGGCCAAGCGCATCATCACCGAATCCGACATCCTTCAAGCAGCCTCCTGCGGGGAAAAGACCCTGTACGCTTCGCCGGCCGAATGCATCGTCACCGCCCAGGCCCGGGACAAGGCTCTGGAGTTCGGTGTGGACCTGATCGACGAGTGCCCCCCCGGCGCCCCCTGCGGGGCCACGGCGGACGGACCATGCCCTGCGGTTCCCGAGGGTGCCCCGGAGCTCGGCGACCTCGTGCGCCGGGTCGTGGAGAGCATGCAGGGCGTGCTGCCCCCGGACGCCGACGACGCCCTGGTCGCCCGCCTCGTGCGGGACGCCGTCGCCGCCAGGATGGCCGCCGCAGACCAAGACAGCGCCAGCCCCGCCTCCGGCGTCATCTTCATCGACGGCGCCGACCTGCTCGCCAAGGCTGCCGGGACATCCGCCATCAAGGAACGGACCATACTGGCCGAAGCCATCGGGCGGCCCGGGGAATCCAAGCTCGCGGCGGGCTATCTGGCCTGGGAGGCGATGTCGTTCGAACGCAACGTGGAAGCCCCGGAAATCCTCGTGGTCATCGACGGCGAGCTGCACCTGCAGTTCGACGGCCGCACCGCGGTGGCCCGCCCCGGGGACATGGCCTACCTGCCCGAAGGGTCCCGCGTGTCTCTGAACGCTCCCGCAAAGGTCCGGCTGGCCTGCATCAACGGACTTGCCTAGGACGCGCCGCACATGGACATCATCGAAAGCTGCATCGAAGCCTGCCGCAGGAACCCGGGTGTGGTCGCCCTGCCCGACAGCCTTGACGACCGTGTCCTGGCCGCCGCCGCCCGCCTCAAGGCGGACGGCGTGGCAGAGCCGGTGCTCCTGCACTCCCCCTTTGCCATCCGCGACCGCATCCGCAGGGCGAACCTGCCCTCCCCCGGACTGACCGTGGTGGACCATGCCAACCCGGCCCTGCACCGCAAGAACAGCGAAACGTATTTCGCCATGCGCCAGGAAAAGGGCAAGCCCGTGACCATGGAGGCCGCCGAAAAGTCCATGGCCTGCCCCCTGGCGGCCTCGGCCATGATGGTCCGCCGGGGCGAAGTCGAGGTCGGCGTCTGCGGCAACCTGTCATCCACTGCCGACGTCCTCAGGGCCGGCCTGGCCATCCTGCCCCGCAAGCAGGGCATCCGGACCATCTCCAGCTTTTTCCTCATGATCTCGCCCGACGGGCGCAACCGTTTCGTCTTCGCCGACTGCGCCGTGGTGCCCGAGCCCACGGCCGAAATCCTGGCCGACATCGCCATCGCCTCGGCCGGAATGGCCCGCACGCTGCTGGGCGAGGAGCCCCGCGTGGCCATGCTGTCCTTCTCGACCAAGGGCAGCGCCGATCACCCCAGGACCGCCATGGTGCGGGAGGCGGTGGAACTGGTCGGCCAGCGCGCCCCGGACATCGTCATCGACGGCGAGCTGCAGTTCGATGCGGCGTCGCTGCCGGAGGTGGCCGCGCTGAAGGCCCCGGGCAGCGTCCTCATGGGCCGGGCCAACGTCTTTGTGTTCCCGTCCCTGGAGGCCGGGAACATCGGGTACAAACTGGTCCAGCGCCTGGCCGGTTACAAGGCGCTCGGGCCCTTTCTGCAAGGTTTCGAGGGCGGCTGGCACGACCTTTCGCGAGGGTGCAGCGCCCAGGATATCTACAATGTCGCCGTTATCGGCCTGTGCCTGCGGCGTGGCCAGATGCCCCAATAAACGGGACATCTCCGATTCGTAACACCAAGGAGGCTTCTTATGGATTCTATGGACGCATTGGGCATGATCGAAACCAAAGGTTTGACCGCTCTCATCGAGGCCGCCGACGCCATGGCCAAGGCCGCGCGCGTGCAGCTGGTCGGATTCCAGCAGATCGGCGGCGGCCTCGTCACCGTGCTGGTCCGTGGCGATGTCGCCGCCTGCAAGGCCGCGACCGACGCCGGAGTGGCGGCCGCCAAGCGCGTGGGCGAGGTGGTCGCAGTGCATGTCATCCCGCGGCCCCACGGCGATCTGGAAGAGATCTTCCCGATCCGGAAGAAATAACGGCGCCCCGCTGCCAGAGCCAGGAACGTGACCATGAACGCATCCACACTGATCCAGGCGGTTCGCCAGGCCGGCGTTGTCGGTGAAGGCGGCGCCGGATTTCCCGCACACGTCAAGTACGACACGCAGGCCGGCACCCTCATCGCCAACGGCTGCGAGTGCGAACCGCTGCTGCACACGGATCAGCATCTCATCCGGAGCTGCCCTTCCGAGATCATTGACGCAATCTCGGCCATCCGGGCGGCGACAGGCGCGACACGGGCCGTGGTGGCCCTCAAAGCCAAGTACGCCACGGCCATAGACGCCCTCAAAGGCCCTGCGGAGCAGGCAGGCGTGGAACTGGCCCTGCTGGACAACTTCTACCCGGCCGGGGACGAACAGATCCTGGTGCACGAGGTCACCGGCCGCACCATCCCACCCCTGGGGCTGCCCAGGGATGTGGACGCCCTGGTGGCCAACGTGGGCACCCTGGTACGCGTGAGCCGGGCCATGCGCGGCGAGGCGGTTACCCGGAAGGTCCTGACCGTTACCGGCGACGTGGCCAGGCCCGGCGTCATCGACGTGCCCATCGGCATGAGCCTGGGACGCTGCCTGGACCTCTGCGGGGGGGCGGCCGTGCCCGACCCGGTCTTCATCAAGGGCGGCCCCATGATGGGTTCCTTCATCGAAAGCCGGGAAGCTCTGGACCAGACCGTGGTCACCAAGACCACGGGCGGGCTCATCGTGCTTCCGCGCGGACACTACCTGCACCAGGCCGCGACCCTCTCCCCCGAGGCCATGCGCCGGCGGGCCGCCACAGCCTGCATCCAGTGCCGCTTCTGCACGGACCTCTGCCCGCGCTATCTCGTCGGCCAGGGTTTCGAGACGCACCGCGTCATGAAGGCCTTCGGGTCGGGCGTGGGCGCGGCCGAAGGCGCCATGCAGGCGATGCTCTGCTGCGAATGCGGGGTGTGCGAACTGTTCAGCTGCCCCATGGGCCTCTCCCCGCGGCGCATCAATGCCATGCTCAAGGGGGCCTTCCGCGAAAAGGGCGTCCGCTACGAAGGCCCACGCGAACTGCACCCGGAGCAGTCGGCCCTGCGCCCCTACCGCAAGGTCCCCACCTCGCGGTTGACGCTCAAAACCGGACTGGCCGGCTACATGGACCTCCATCCCGAATTCATGGGCGAGTTCGGGGCGGAGGAGGTGCGCATCCCCTTGAGCCAGCACATCGGGGCCCCGGCCGCGGCGGTGGTCAGGCCCGGCGACGAGGTCCGGGCCGGGGACGTCATCGGGGAGATCCCGGACAAGGCCCTCGGGGCCCGGGTTCACGCCTCGATCACGGGGCGCGTCGTTCACGTCGATACAGCAGTCGTCATCAAAGGAGCCTCAAGGTGATCGCCAGACTACAAGCCGTCGGCATGATTGAATTCAACAGCATCGCGCTGGGCATCGAAGCCGCGGACGCCATGCTCAAGGCCGCCCAGGCGGCCCCGCTAATCGTCAAGACCATCTGCCCGGGCAAGTTCGTGGTCGCGGTCCACGGCGACGTGGCCTCGACCAGGGCTGCGGTCAACGCCGGTCTGGCCATGGCCGAGGGCGCCATCGTGGACCATTTCCTGATCCCGAACATCAGCCCGGAAGTGATCTCCGCCCTGTCCTGCACGAACGAGCACGCCCCGGGCGGTGCCGTCGGGGTCATCGAGACCTACTCCGCGGCCTCGGCCGTGGTGGCCGCGGACACGGCGGTCAAGAGCGCCCGGGTCAACCTGATCGAGGTGCGCCTGGCCATGGGCCTTGGCGGCAAGGCCATCTGCCTGCTCTCGGGCGACATCGCGGCGGTGCAGTCAGCCGTTTCGGCCGGGTCCGAAGCGGTGGGCGAGTCGGGGCTTTTGGTGCGCAAGGTGGTCATTCCCGGCATTTCCCCGGATCTTTTGCCCTTTATCATGTGAGGAGAGACATGGGTTCCGATTCCTTTTCCTTCCAGCACGACGCCATGGGCTTCGTGGAGATATTCGGCCTCATCGCCGCCACGGAGGTGGCCGACGTCATGCTCAAGAGCGCCAATATCCACGTGAAAAGCGTGTGCAACGCCGATGCCGGCCTCATCACCGTGGTCTGCGCAGGCGACCTGGCCGCATGCAAGGCCGCCGTGGACGCGGGCAAGGCCGCGGGCACGCGCCTGGGGGCGCTGATCGGCAGCAACCTCATCGGCCGCCCCCTGGAGGACACCGTCGAGCTCATATCCGGGCACGCCGGGTCCATGTTCCCCGTCGCAGCCCCTGCCGCAAAACCGGCCAAGGGCAAGAAAAAATAACAGCACTTCAACATCTTACGGAGAAAAAGCATGATGGACGCATTGGGCATCATTGAAACCAGGGGAATGACCGCGCTGATCGAGGCCACCGACGCCATGACCAAGGCCGCTCGGGTGCAGCTGGTCGGGTACGAGAGAATCGGAGGCGGGCTCGTCGCCGCCCTGGTCCGGGGCGACGTCGCCGCCTGCAAGGCCGCGACCGACGCCGGCGCAGCCGCTGCCGCCCGTGTCGGCGAAGTGGTCGCCGTGCATGTCATCCCCCGCCCGCATACGGACCTCGAGGCGATCTTCCCCATTTCCAAGAAGTAGCATGACCCGCGGCGCGGAAACCGCGCCGCGGGGGACATGCGAGGAGACGGAGCATGGAACTCGGCAAGGTGGTAGGTCAGGTTGTGTCCACGGTGCGCGATCCGGGTCTGCCCAATCTGACCCTTCTGCTGGTGGACATCGTGGACGCCCGCGGCAACGTCCTCTGCGCAGGGCAGGTGGCGGCGGACATCCTCGGGGCCGGCGAAGGCGAACTGGTACTCATGGTCCGCGGCAGCTCGGCCAGGATGCTCCTCGAAGCCAGAACCCCGCTGGACCTCAGCGTGGTCGGCATCGTGGACCAGGTGACTTCGCGGAACGAGATTTTCTTCAACAAATAATAGAGGTAAGGGGCGTCGCCCATGCAGAGCGTAGATATCGAACGAATCGTGGATGAGGTCATCCGGCAGCTTGGCCGCGTGCCGGCCGCAGCCTGCCCGGCGGCAGGCGCGGGTGACTGGGGCGTTTTCGAACGCCTGGAGGACGCCGTGAACGCGGCTCAGGAAGCGCACGGGAAAATCGACACCCTGGCCATGCGCGAGCAGGCGGTCTCGATCATCCGCCGCGCCGCCCGGGCCAACGCCCGGCGCCTGGCGGAAATGGCCGTGGACGAAACGGGCATGGGCCGCATCGAGGACAAGGTCAAAAAGAACCTCCTGGTGGCCGACCGCACGCCCGGTCCGGAAATCCTCTCCCCCAGCGCCATCTCCGGCGACATGGGCCTGACCCTGGTGGAAAACGCGGCCTGGGGCGTCATCGCCTCGGTCACGCCGTCCACAAACCCGGCGGCCACGGTCATCAACAATTCCATCAGCATGATCAGCGGCGGCAATGCGGTCGTCTTCGCCCCGCACCCCGGCGCCAAGCGGACCACCCAGGAGGCCATCAGAATCCTGAACAAGGCCCTGCATGAAGAGATGGGCATCAACAACCTGATGACCTGCGTCAAGGAGCCGAGCATCGACAACGCACGCCAGCTCTTCACCTACCCCGGCATCGACCTGCTGGTGGTGACCGGCGGCGAGGCCGTGGTCGAGGCCGCGCGCAAGACCACCAACAAGCGCCTCATCGCGGCCGGCGCGGGCAACCCGCCAGTGGTCGTGGACGAGACCGCCGACCTCGCCCTGGCGGCCCGCGGCATCTATGCCGGAGCGTCCTTCGACAACAACATCGTCTGCGCCGACGAGAAGGAAATCATCGCCGTGGACTCCATCGCCGACGCCCTCAAGCGCGAACTCGCGGCGGTGGGCGCCGTGGAGATCACCAGGGCGCAGGCCGAGAGCGTGGCCAAGGCCGTGCTCCTCGACTACCCCGGCCCCAAGTGCCGCCCCAACCCCAAGTGGGTCGGCCGCGACGCCTTCGAACTGGCCAAGGCCGCAGGCATCTCCGTGCCCGAGTCCTGCCGCCTGCTCTTCGTGGACGTGGACCGGGACCTGGACCACGTCTTCGCCCGCGTCGAGCAGATGATGCCCATCCTGCCGCTGCTGCGCGCCCGCGACGTGAACGAAGCCATCGACTGGGCCATGATCCTGGAACGCGGCCTGCGCCACACGGCCGGCATGTACTCCCGCAACATCGACTACATGCACGCCATGGCCAGGCGCGCCAACACGAGCCTCTTCGTCAAGAACGGCCCGCACGTGGCAGGCCTCGGGGCCGGCGGCGAGGGCTGGACATCCATGACCATCTCCACCCCCACGGGCGAAGGCGTGACCAACGCGCGGACCTTCGTGCGCCTGCGGCGCTGCACCCTGGTGGGCAGCTTCAGGATCGTGTGACATGCCCATCACCTGGGAAGAATGCCGGCGGCGGCTTGAAAAGGCCGCCCTCATCCTCAACCGGGAGGAACCGGTCGCGGTTCAGGAACCCGTCAGCGTCGGCATCGACCTGGGCACCGCCGACGTGGTGCTCATGGTCCTCGACGCCACGGGCGAACCGGTGGCGGCCTTCCTGGAATGGGCCGAAGTCGTGCGCGACGGGGTGGTCGTGGACTACCCCGGCGCCATCGACATCGTCCGCGACCTGACCGCCAGGGCATCGAAGCGCATCGGCCGCGAGATCACGCGCGCCGCCACGTCCTTCCCCCCGGGCACGGACCCGAAACTGTCCACCAACATCCTGGAGGCCGCCTGGCTGGAGGTGGCCGGGGTCCTCGACGAGCCGTCCTGCGTGGCGCGCCTCCTGGAGTTGGACAAGGCCGCCGTGGTGGACATCGGCGGCGGCACCACGGGCACGGCCGTGGTCCAGGGCGGCGAGGTGGTCTTCAGCGCCGACGAACCCACGGGCGGCAGACACGTCAGCCTGGTCCTGGCCGGGCACTACAACATATCTTTCGACGAGGCCGAAAGGCTCAAGCGCACTGCTGGCAACCGCGAGATCCTGAGCCTCGTCCGCCCGACTTTCCAGCGCGTCGGGGACATCGTGGGCCGCCATATCCGCGGCCACGACGTGGAACGCATCATTCTTTCGGGAGGCACCTGCTGCCTGGCCGGCGTGGCCGACGTGCTCGCCGCCGAACTGGGCCTGCCCGTGACCCTCCCATCCCAGCCGCTGCTGCTCACCCCCCTGGCCATCGCGGCCCTGGCGGGCGGCGGCGACATGTAACGATCAACTCATAACACGAGGCGAACATATCATGAAGGTCATCGACTTCCGGTTCAGGCCGAACACGCAGCAGACCATCTCCGGCATCCAGAACAGCAAGATGTTCAAGGGGTTGTGCGAATCCATCGACTTCTCGAAGATGAAGCCGCAGACCGTGGAGGAGGTCGTGGCAGACCTCGACAGCCACGGCGTGGAGCGGGCGGTCATCACCGGCCGCGACTGCGAGACCACCTACGGGGCCAAGTCCAACAACGAGAGCGTGCTCGAATTCGTCAAGAAATTCCCCAACAAGTTCTTCGGCTTTGTGGGCCTTGACCCGCACAAGGGCATGAAGGCCGTGTACGAACTCAAGGCTTCGGTGCAGGACATCGGCATGCACGGCGCGGCCGTGGACCCCTACCTGGCCCAGATCTACGCCAACGACGCCAAGTACTACCCCATCTACGCCAAGTGCTGCGAACTCGACGTGCCCATCGTCTTCACCACCGGCCCGGCCACCCTGGTCCCGGGGGCCATCATCGACCACGTGGCGCCCCGCTACATCGACTTCGTGGCCCGGGACTTCCCGGAACTCAAGATCGTCATCAGCCACGGCGGCTACCCCTGGGTCAACGAGGCCATCATCGTGGCCCAGCGCAACCGCAACGTGTACATCGAACTGTCGGAATACGAGTTCTCCCCCATGTCCGAAGCCTACGTCCAGGCGGCCAACACCATGATCTCCGACAAGATCCTGTATGCCAGCGCCCACCCCTTCGTGGACTTCCGGGACGCGCTGAACACCTACAAGCAGCTTCCCTTCAAGCCCGAAGTGCGGCAGAAGATCATGCACGACAACGCGGCCAGGCTTCTGGGCCTCAAGGTCGAGTCCCGGCCCGCGGCCACTGCGGCAACCGCGACCCCGGATGTCGTCGCGGACATCGTCCGGGAAGTGATGGCGCGTCTCAAGGCCTGATTTCGACCTCCGAACCGGTCCGTCGCGATTGGCCTCTGGATGCCTGAGCATCCCGGGGCCATTTCGCGGCAGGCCGGGATATCCTGATAAATAATGCCCGCACAGGACGAATGGACATACTCCCCGCCCTCTTCTTCACCCTGGCCGGCTGGCTCCTCGGCGGTTTCATCAACGGCATCGTCGGCTTCGGCGCGGCCCTGGTGGCCATGCCCATCGTGGCCCTGGGGCTCGACATGCGCCAGGCGGTCCCAACCTGCGGCCTGATGGTCCTGGCCCTCAACGTGCAGATGGCCTGGAGCTACCGGAGCCGGTTGAACCCTTCCGGCGTCGGAGCCATTTTCCTCGGCGGCCTCCCCGGCGCCATCTGCGGCGCATTCATCCTGCGGTATTTCCCCGAAGCCTGGCTCAAGGCCGGACTCGGCGCCCTGCTGGCCGCCTATGCCATCTGGGGACTCTGCGGCGCACAGCCCCATGCGCGGCGACTGGCCGCAGGGTGGGGGGCCCTGGCCGGCTTCCTGTCCACGAGCCTGGGCACGACCTTCGGCTTCAACGGCCCGCCCCTGGCCGTGTACCTGAGCCTGCGCGGCGGCACGCAGCAGGAGATCAAGGCCGCCCTGGGCGCGTTCTTCATCGTCAGCTGCCTCTTCATCGTGGCGGCCCACGGCCTCTCCGGGCTGTATTCCCGCCAGGCCCTCGTCCTCGCTGCGGCGGCCCTGCCGGCAGTCTCCCTGGGCGGCTGGCTCGGCATACACATCTCCGGCCGATTCAGGGAAAACGTCTTCCGGCGCCTCTTCTTCCTCATGATCCTCGCCATGGGGATGAACATGCTCCGCGCCTCCATGACCTCCGGCTGACACCAACAGCCCCAACGACACAGGCTGTTCAACCAACCAATATTTAGGCGCCATAAGTTTCATAATTTCAGACTGTTATACGCGCAGTCAAAAAAAGACACATGTCTTTTTTTGATACACTGTGGTTTGAAAAGTTCGCAATCCGCGCCCCCGTCATACATCCGCTCACCATCCAGCCCGCGCTGTCTCAATTAGAGACAAGGCCCTGATTCTCCCGCCAGAACAGGTTTCAAGTTTATTTCGTCCTGAAAAAACAAGCGCGAAAAATTATCCTTTTCAGACAGGCA
>CALMTS010000302.1 GCA_937872685.1 uncultured Desulfomicrobium sp. | reverse complement strand
GAGTCCGGCTCGGGCAAGTCCACCCTCCTGAGCCTTCTTTCTGGCCGCCTCATGCCGACCTCCGGCGACGTGTCCTACCGCGACCGGGACGGCCGCTGGCTCTCGCTGCCGAACCTGTCCGAGGCCGACCGCCGGCGTCTGCAGCGCACGGACCTCGGCGTGGTGCACCAGAACCCGCGCGACGGCCTGCGCATGCGCGTCAGCGCCGGCGGCAACATCGGCGAGCGGCTCATGGCCTTGGGACACCGGCACTACGGGCGGCTGCGCGGGGCCGGCCTGGAGTGGATGGAGCGCGTCGAGCTGGAGCCGGACCGCATCGACGACCACCCTTCGGCCTTTTCCGGCGGCATGCAGCAGCGCCTGCAGATCGCCCGCAACCTGGTCACGGGCCCCCGCCTGATCTTCATGGACGAACCCACCAGCGGGCTCGACGTCTCGGTCCAGGCCCGGCTTCTGGACCTGCTGCGGCACCTGGCCGCTTCCCTGGGCCTGGCCGTGGTCCTGGTCACCCACGACCTGGCCGTGGCCCGCATCCTGGCCCACCGCATGATGGTCATGCGCGGGGGCGAGGTCGTGGAAACCGGCCTGGCCGACCAGGTTCTGGACGATCCGTGCCATCCGTACACCCAACTCCTCGTCTCCTCCATCCTGCAAGCATGAGGCAGCCCATGAACGCCACCATGATTTCCATCCGATCCCTGGCCAAGACCTTCACCCTGCACACCCAGGGCGGAACGCAGATTCGGGCCTTCGACGGCGTGGATCTGGACGTGGCCGCAGGGGAGTGCGTGGCCCTGCACGGCCCCTCCGGCGCCGGCAAGTCGAGCCTGCTGCGCTCCGTCTATGCCAACTACCGCCCGAGTTCCGGCAGCGTCGTCGTCCGGCACAACGGCGCATGCGTGGACATGACCGCCGCGCAGCCGAGGGACATTCTCGACGTGCGCCGCAAGACCCTGGGCTACGTCAGCCAGTTTCTGCGCGTCATCCCGCGTGTCGCGACCCGCGACCTCGTCTCCGAGCGGCTCGCGGCCATCGGGGTCGATGCCGACGAGGCCAGGGCGCGCGCCGAGGCGCTCCTGGCACGCCTGAACATCCCCGAGCGCCTCTGGTCCCTGGCTCCGGCGACCTTTTCGGGCGGCGAGCAGCAGCGGGTCAACATCGCCCGCGGCTTCATCCGAGACTACCCCGTGCTGCTCCTGGACGAGCCTACGGCCTCCCTCGACGGCGACAACCGCCGCACCGTGGTGGACATGATCCTCGAAGCCAAGGGGCGCGGCGCCGCCATCGTCGGCATCTTTCACGACGACGACGTGCGCGTGCGTGTGGCCGACCGCTGCCTGCGCCTGTCACGGCCGGAGTAGCCCATGCGAGACATGATCCTGACCAACGCCCGCATCGTCCTGCCCGACCGGATCGTCACAGGCACCCTGACCGTCCGCGGCGGCCTCATCCATGCCGTGGACGACGGACCTTCGGGCAGCCTCGCCGCCCTGGACATGAACGGGGACCTGCTCCTGCCGGGCCTTGTCGAATTGCACACCGACAATCTTGAAAAGCAGCTCCTGCCCAGACCCGGCGTGCTCTGGCCCTCGGCCCGGGCGGCCCTGCTGGCGCACGACGCCCAGCTCGTGGCCGCCGGCATCACCACCGTCCTCGATGCCCTGTCCTGCGGCCAGTACTACGAGAAGAGCGACCGCCGGGCCATGCTTGACCTGGCGCTGGCCGCCCTGCACGAGCTGCGGCCCGCCGGTCATCTGCGCGCCGAGCATCTCCTGCACGTGCGCTGCGAGATTTCCGACCCCGAGCTGCCGCGCCTTTTCGAGCCCTTCCGGGACATGGACGAGGTGCACCTCGTCTCCCTCATGGACCACACGCCGGGTCAGCGCCAGTTCGTGGATATCGAGGCCTACCG
>CALMTS010000301.1 GCA_937872685.1 uncultured Desulfomicrobium sp. | reverse complement strand
CTAAGGACACGGGCTTCGACCCGTTGATCAAGCATCTGCGAAGCAGAAAGATCTCCATAGCGCGGTCCAGTTCCATCGCTGATATCCCGCTGCTCAAGGCCTCCAATGCGAAATCCGCTGCAGAAAAACTCGACGTGATCGTCGCCAACCTCAAACAACGCGGAGCGGCCAAGCCGCGCACCATCAAGACGCTCTCCAGCACGATCAGCTCCCTGTTCCAGAAGCAGCTTGCAGACGAGGAGATGGCGTCGATCCTGACGGAACTTCAGGGCAAGGGCTGGATTCTCACAAGCGAGAACAAAGTGTCTTACGCCCTTCCCTAGAAAGCATGGTCCGGAGCGCCCCCTCAACCACCTCATCACAGAGCACCAGACAATGACGCCCTCCCCGATTCTGAACTCCTACTGGATCATCCCCGGCAGATTCCTGGCCGGCGAATACCCGCGTGACCACGGCCACGAATCGTCCGTAGCCAAGTTGCAGGCCCTGACCACCGCCGGCATTCGTGTTTTCATCGACCTGACCACGTCCCTCGACGGCCTGCTCCCCTACCGGGACATCCTTCGGCAACTCGACCCGCAGGTCGAGCACCACGCCTTCCAGGTCCCGGACATGGGCACTCCCCTGGCCGAGGCCACGACATGCGACATCCTCGACGAGATCGACTCGGCCCTGGCCAGGGGCAAAGGGATCTATCTGCACTGTTGGGGCGGCGTGGGCCGGACCGGGACGCTCGTCGGGTGCTGGCTGGCCCGGCACGGACTGGCCGGGGATGCGGCCCTGGCGAAGTTGGGGGAATTGTGGTCGCGGTGCCCGAAATCGCGCGTTCGCGAGGCTCAGGAGACAAAGCAGCAGCGGGACTACATCGTCACCTGGAAAGAAGGCGTGGCGACTGACGAAACGGGCATGCTCTCCAGAGCCCAGGGATGCCTCATGGGTCAACTCTGCGGGGATTCGCTGGGGAGCCTGGTGGAGTTCAGGTCAGCAGATGAGATCCGCCAGATGTACCCGGGCGGCGTGCGGGAACTGGCCGACGGCGGCACGTTCAACACCCTGGCCGGCCAACCCACCGACGACTCGGAGATGGCCCTCATGCTGGCCCGCAGCCTTGCGGAACTCGGCCGTTTCGACGCCGTGGCGGTCAGGAAGGCCTATCGCTTCTGGCTCGACTCGAACCCCTTCGACTGCGGCGGCACGGTCAGGTCCGGCCTGCGCGGCGCGCCCAACCCCGAGAGCCAAGCCAACGGCGCTCTCATGCGCATAAGCCCCCTGGGCATCTTCGGCGCCCGCAAGGACCTCTGGGACGTGGCCGAATGGGCCTCGCAGGATGCAGGCCTGACCCACCCTCACCCACTCTGCCGCCAGGCCAGCGCCCTCTTCGCCATGGCCCTGGCCCGGGCCATCAGGACGGGCTGCGCCGCGGCCACCCTCTACGCCGGAATGCTCCTTTGGGCCGAACACCTGGACGCCGAACCGGCCTTGCGCGGCGCGCTCCTGGACGCCGCCTTCGCCCCGCCCGCCGACTTCCAGCGCCAGCAGGGCTGGGTTCTCATCGCCCTGCGCAACGCCCTCTGGCAGCTCCTCCGCGCCCCGAGCCTGGAGCACGGCGTCGTCGACACGGTCATGCGCGGCGGCGACACCGACACCAACGCGGCCATCTGCGGCGCCCTCCTGGGAGCGGTGCATGGCCAGGAGGCGATCCCGTCGCAATGGCGGGAAAAGGTCCTGAACTGCAGGCCTGAGCGCCGCCCGGGCGTTGTCCACCCCAGACCCG
>CALMTS010000300.1 GCA_937872685.1 uncultured Desulfomicrobium sp. | reverse complement strand
CGGGCGGATCTGGAAGAGGCGAAGAAGGAAGAGCTGTGCGTGCGGGCGGGCTTTACTGTCAGTAGCCCCAAAGAATGATCGGTGTTGAGCAAGACCCGATAGCTGCGTTGCCGTGACACGAATGGAAGCCTCACGCAGCCGGCGACACCTCGGCCCCATGTTCACCGTGCCCTCGCCGTCGAACCTTTTTTGAAGGCCATGGATGCAGAGTTATCTGACCGAGTTGGCAATATGTGCCGGCCCGAAAGTTATTGCGAGGAGTCTTCGACGTGGCCGTGTCGGGCGATGAACGGGCCCCATGCTTTTCAAGTTTCCCCCGAGCGAACCGTGACTCATCGCACAAGGATGCCACCCCAAAAAAGGCAACGAACTGACCGAGTAAACTTAATCACCCTGGAAAGGATAATTTAATCGGAAATTGTCCTTGCCAGAAGGACAATTTCAGAAATATTCATCCTCAATGCAAAGTCAATTTCGCCATATCATACGCCAGAAAATCTCCGATTCCCTGGTGCAAGCCGTTCCGGTGCTGACGCGCAGGGATGTCTGGATTCCTGCCGTTCCCGGCAAGGCTGTGGCGGTCATCGGCATGCGCCGCGCAGGCAAGACGTGCATGCTGTGGCAGGTGCTGGCCGATCGCCTGGCCGCACGAGCTCAACGCTCCTCTTTGCTGTATTTCAGTTTCGAGGACGAACGCCTGGCCGGAATGCAGGCCAGTGACCTTGACCTTATCGTCGAAGAGTACTTCCTCCGCCACCCAGAGCATCGGGGCACGGCCAAGACCGTATTTTTCCTGGACGAAATCCAACTCGTTCCCGGCTGGGAGACATTTGTCCGCAGGATTCTCGACACGGAGAACATCGACGTGTTCCTGTCCGGATCCTCCGCCCGCATGCTTTCTCGCGAGATTGCCAGCAGCATGCGCGGCCGGGCCATGGAGGCCGTTGTCCGCCCGTTCTCCTTCACCGAGTCGCTGCGCCACGCCGGCCAGGAGCCGGTCAAGGCCATGAGCCCAGACAAGCAGCTGCGTTCGACCCTGAACAAAGCCCTTCTGGCCTTCCTCGAAACGGGAGGTTTTCCCGAAGCCCAGGGCCTGGACCAGCGCAGCCGGATGGAGCTGTTGCGCACCTATGTGGACGTCGTTCTGCTACGCGACATCATCGAGCGTCACGACATTTCGCACCCACAGTGTCTGCGCTGGATGGTCAGGCAGCTTCTCGGCAACCCGGCTGGCGGGTTCAGCGTCAACAAATTCCACAATGACCTGAAGTCCCAGGGCATGGCCATCGGCAAGGACAAGCTGCACGCCTACCTCGAACACCTCGAGGACAGCTTCCTCTTGCGCAGCCTGTCCCTCGCAACGGATTCCATCAGGCGCAGACAGGTCAATCCCCGCAAGGTGTACCCCGTGGATACTGGCCTCATCGCCCTCTTCAACCGGTCCGGCAAAGCCCAGACCGGACACGCTCTGGAAACAGCGGTCCTGCATGAACTGGAGCGGCATGGGGCCGAGGTGGCCTATGTCAAAACGGAAAGCGGCTACGAGGTGGACTTCCACGCCCGCCTGGCCGATGGAACAGAGAGACTCGTCCAGGTCAGCGCCGACATCGACGCACCGCCAACCCTGGAACGCGAAGTCCGAGCCTTGACCGAGGCGGCCCAGTCCTTTCCGCACGCATCGCTGCACCTCGTGACACTGGCCCGTCCCGCAGGCCGGATACACATGCCGGACAGCATAGAAATTGCGGAGGCTAGCGACTGGCTTCTTCAATGAATTTGAGGGAGCGGCAGGCCCGGATGCACACGGCCAAACCGTCAACCTTCCCAGGCAGAGACAATGTGCAGCCAGAGTCTCAGCCAGGGAGCACAGATACAGCCCTGCGCCGCTACCTGATCGACAGGCCGGACAACATTACCATGGCGGAAACGAACCACTGAGTTTTCTGAATAATGCAGGCAATACAACGCAGATGAACAAGAAAGACAAAATCCTCGTAGCCGGAGCCGCCGGCATGGTCGGCAGCGCCCTGGTTCGCGCCCTCCTGGCCCAGGGCTTTGAGAACATCCTTGGCACCATCCACCGCACCGCCCCGGACTTCGGCCCCGAAGCCGAAGGCCGAGTGC
>CALMTS010000299.1 GCA_937872685.1 uncultured Desulfomicrobium sp. | reverse complement strand
ACTACCACAACATCATCCTGCCGTACTCCCCGAGGGTCACGGCGGTCCTGGACGATGTCGCCAAGCTCGGACTCGAGATCGACATGATCGCCCCGGACCACGGCATCATCTGGCGTTCCAACGTGCCTCTCATCCTGCAGGCCTACCGCGATTACGCCGAGCAGAAGCCCAACAAGAAAGCCGTCATCGTCTATGACACCATGTGGCACTCCACGGAGAAGATGGCCAAGGCCATCGCCGAAGGGATCATGGAGGAAGGCGTGGCCGTGAAGATCATGCACCTCAAGCAGTACCACCACAGCGACGTCATGGGCGAACTGGCCGACGCCACGGGCATCATCTGCGGCTCCCCGACCCACAACAACGGCATCATGCCGCTGGTGGCGGATTTCCTGACCTACATGAAGGGCCTGCGCCCCGCAGGACGCGTCGGCGCGGCCTTCGCCTCCTTCGGCTGGAGCGGCGAATCCCTCAATGTGCTGACCGACTGGCTCAAGTCGGCCAAGGTCGAGGTGGTGGAGCCGGGCGTGAAGTGCAAGAACGTCCCGGATCACGCCAAGCTGGCCGAATGCAAGGAACTTGGACGCCAGGTGGCCCAGGCCATCAAGGCCAAGGTCGAGGCCGAAGGCTAGGGAGCGGGCGTGGCACAGGGCAGGGAACTCAAGCGGCGCATTCACGATCTCCTGGCCGGCGACGGCTGGGAGGACGGGCTGCCCGGCCTGGCGGAGCTGGGCCAGCAGGCCGTCGCGCCGCTCTTCTCGGCCCTGTGCGGCTCCTCGTCCCTGGCGCGCTGGCGTGCGGTGACGGCTTTCGGCGAGGTTGTCGCCGCCCTGGCGGCCCGGACCCCGGAGAAGGCGCGGGTGGTCATGCGCCGCTTCATCTGGAGCCTGAACGACGAATCCGGCGGCATCGGATGGGGCGCGCCCGAAGCCATGGCCGAAATCATGGCCAGGAGCCCCCTCGTGGCCGCCGAGTACCACAACCACGTCCTGGCCTACATCCACGAAGACCACTGCCGGCCGGACTGCTATCTCGAACACGCCCCGCTGCGGCGGGGGGCGGTCTGGGGCGTGGCGAGGCTGTGCCAGGTTCGCCCCGATCTGACCGCCGGGGCGGAAGCCGACCTGCTCTGCGCCCTGGGCGACTGCGACGGGACCATCCGCGGCCTGGCGGCATGGGCCTGCGGCCTCATGGGCCTGGCCTCCGCCCTGCCGCAGCTCCGGGCAATGACTACGGACACCTCCGCCCTGGAACTCTACCGCGACCGCACCCTCGCGGAGACCACCGTGGGGGCGCTGGCCACGGAAGCCGTCACACGCATCACGGGCCTCTCACCCGCACACAACTAAAGGAGACTCACTATGGATGTGCTCATGTTATCCAGGCTCCAGTTTGCCATGGCCACCATGTTCCACTTCATCTTCGTGCCCCTGACGCTCGGCCTCTCCATCCTGGTGGCCATCATGGAGACCAAATACGTCCGCACCGGCGATGAAACGTACAAGCGGATGACCAAATTCTGGGGCAAGCTCTTCGTCATCAACTTCGTGCTCGGCGTGGTCACGGGCATCACCCTCGAATTCCAGTTCGGCACCAACTGGTCCCGCTATTCGGAATACGTGGGCGACATTTTCGGCTCGCTTCTGGCCATCGAAGCCACCGTTGCCTTTTTCCTTGAGTCAACATTCCTGGGCGCCTGGATTTTCGGATGGAACGTGCTCTCCCCGAAGATGCATGCGGTCTGCATCTGGCTCGTAGCCGGGGCGTCCAACCTTTCGGCCCTGTGGATTCTTATCGCCAACGGCTTCATGCAGAACCCGTTGGGATACGTGATCAGAAATGGCCGGGCCGAACTCGACGATTTCTTCGCAGTCGTCGGCAACTCCTTCGCCTGGCAGCAGTACGTGCATACCCTGAGCGGCGCCTTCGCCCTGGCCGGCTTCTTCGTCATGGGCGTGTCCGCCTATCATCTGCTCAAGAAGCAGAACATCGACTTCTTCACACGTTCCTTCAAGCTTGGCATGGTCTTCGGCCTGGTTTTCTCCGTGCTCGTCGCGGTCCAGGGCCATCACCACGCCCAGGAAGTGACCAAGATCCAGCCCGCCAAGCTGGCGGCCATGGAATCCCTGTGGGAAACCCATGAAGACGGTGCCCCCATGTATCTGCTGGTGGTGCCCGATGAAAAGAACGAAAAAAACGCCATTGAACTCTTCGGCATCCCCGGCGGCCTGTCCTTCCTGGCCCACGGCGACTTCAGCGCGCCCATCAAGGGTCTCAAGGACTGGCCCGCAGACGAGCGCCCGCCCGTCATGCTGACCTTCCTGTCGTTCCGTACCATGGTGGGCCTGGGTACCCTCATGCCATTGCTGTGCATCTGGGCCTTCCTGCGCCGCAACAAGCTGACCGAAACGCCGGCGCTTCTCAAAGCCATGCTCTTCGCCATCCCCGTCCCTTACCTCGCCATCGAGGCCGGCT
>CALMTS010000298.1 GCA_937872685.1 uncultured Desulfomicrobium sp. | reverse complement strand
GTGGCGCGCATCCCCCACGAAACGGACCGCCGCTCCATCCTGGTGGCCCTGACGCCTGCAGGGGAGGAACTGCACCGGGTGCATCACGATCACCACCTGCATCTGACCCGGGAGTTGCAGGCGGCTCTGACACCTGAAGAGACATCGCAATTCGCGTCCATACTGGCCAGACTGACCCAGGCCCTGTGACCCGGATCGTCGCAACGGCCGGAAAAACCTCTGGAAGCCCGGCTCCACTTGGGCTACTTTCACCGGCACGAAACAACGGCGGGCCATCCCGGCCCGTCAAACCCAACCCGGTGGATTCCTGCATGAACATCGTTCCATTCGACGATCCATACCACTCCCCAGAAATCCGGATCGGCGCCATTTCCAGGCTCTTTCCCACCCTCGCCTTCTACGCCCGGGCTTTTTCCATCGTCTGCCAAGCGGCCTGGCGGACCCGCGGCGGCTACTCCATGCAGCAATGGGCCGCGGACAGCAAATCCTTCATGCGCGGCGCCGAAGCCAGCGGAGTCCGCTTCCACATCGAGAACGCCTCAGCCTTCGCCAAGCTCGAAAGCCCCTGCGTGGTCGTGGCCAACCACATGTCAACCATGGAAACCTTCTGCATGCCCGGCATCCTCGCCACGCACAAGCCCATCGCCTTCGTCCTCAAGCGCAGCCTGACGACCTACCCTATCTTCAACCGCGTGGTGAACGCCATCGAACCCATCGCCGTAGACAGGGTCAACGCGCGCGAAGACTTCAAGACCGTCATGGAAGAGGGGCAGGAGCGACTCTCCCGGGGCATTTCCGTCATCGTCTTTCCCCAGACCACACGCACGCCCAACCTCGACCGCACGGCCTTCAACAGCATCGGCATCAAGCTGGCCAAGAAGGCCGGCGTGCCGGTCATCCCCCTGGCTCTCAGGACCGACGCCTGGGGCGTCGGCTCTCTGCTCAAAGATTACGGATATATACGCCCAGAGCTTCCGGTTCGCTTCTGCTTCGGGGAACCCGTCGCCATCCGCGGCGCGGGTAAGAACGAACAGGAGGAAATCATGGAATTCATCCACTGGAAGCTCAAGGCCTGGAGAACGGAGTGAAAAAGCGCGTCTGCATCCTCTACACGGGTGGCACCATCGGCATGAAGCCCACCCCGCAGGGCTATGCCCCGGAACCCGGATATCTGGCCAGGGTCATGGACTCCATGCCCGACTTTTCGAGCCCGGAGATGCCCGAGTACGTCATCTGCGAGTACACGCCGCTGCTCGATTCCTCGAACATGGGCCCCAGGCACTGGCTGGCCATCGCCCGGGATATCGCCGACAAGTACAACGACTATGACGGATTCGTCGTCATCCACGGCACGGACACCATGGCCTACACGGCCTCGGCCCTGCCCTTCATGCTCGAGGGTCTGGCCAAGCCCGTGGTCCTGACCGGGTCTCAGATCCCCCTGTGCCGGGTCAGAAGCGACGGGCGCGACAACCTCGTCACCTCGCTCATGGTCGTGGCCCAGACCCCGCTGCCCGAGGTCTGCCTCTGCTTCGGCAACCGGCTCCTGCGCGGCTGCCGCGCGACAAAGGTCGATGCGGCCGGGTTCCAGGCCTTCGACTCACCCAACTACCCGGACCTTGGCCACATCGGGGTGGCCATCCGTCCGCACCCCGAATTCATCCTCCCTGCCCGGCCCGTGAACGGGCTGACCGTCCACCCCCTGTCCGACGCCAGGGTCGGCGCCCTGCGCCTCTTCCCGGGCATCTCGGCCGAACTGGTGGCCAACGTGCTGCGTTCGCCCCTGCAGGGGTTGGTTCTCGAGACTTACGGCATGGGCAACGGGCCCTCAAACGATGCCGAATTGATGGACGTCCTGGCCGAGGCCTGCAACCGCGGCGTGGTCATCGTGAACTGCACCCAGTGCCTGCGCGGCACCGTGGACCAGCGCGGCTACCAGGCGGGATCGGCCCTGGCCCGCGCCGGGGTGGTCTCGGGGGCGGACATGACGGCCGAGGCGGCCCTGACCAAAATGATCTACCTCTTCAGCCTGGAGCTCCCGCCCGAGGAAATCCGCGTACGAATGACCAGAAACCTGCGCGGGGAGCTGACCGAGAACCATGACCGGGACTGACATCCCGATCCTTCATCTGGACGACGATCTGGTTGCGGTGCACAAGCCCGCCGGACTGCTGGTGCACCGCAACGCCCACGCGGGCCGGGAGCCGTTTCTGCTCCAACTCCTGCGCGACCTGCTGGGCAGGCGGCTCTACCCGGTGCACCGTCTGGACCGGCCCACCTCGGGCCTCATGATCATGGCCCTCTCTCCCGAGGCGGCGGCCATCCTGGCGCGCCAGTTTGCGGCTCACGAGATCCGCAAGGCCTACATGGCCGTTGTACGGGGATTCGCGCCCGAGGCGGGCGTCATCGATTCCCCCCTGAAGAGCGAATCCGGGGCCGAGGCCGCGGCCCTGACCGAGTTCACACGTCTGGACACGGCGGAAATACCCCATCCGACGGGCCCCCACGCCACAACCCGCTACAGCCTGGTCCGGGTCGTACCCAGGACGGGCCGCACCCACCAAATCCGCCGCCATTTCGCCCACATCCGCCACCCTCTCATCGGCGACGTGCTGCGCGGCGACGGCCGCCAGAACCGTTTCTTCCGCGAACATTTCGGCGTGCACCGGCTGCTGCTGGCCAGCATCGAACTGGAATTCATCCACCCGGGCACCGGCCGTGAAATGCGGCTGTCCTGTCCGCCCGACCAGGAACTTCTGGATCTCTTCAAGCTGTTGGGATGGTCATAACCGGCGCGCGCCCGCGGCAGAATCCTGTGCAGGCGGCAAAAAGAAAGGCCCGGAATTCCGGGCCTTGCGGGGCGGACTAGCCTGCCTGAATCTCGATGCGCCGCGGCTTGAAGCGGGCCGCTTTGGGCAGGAAGAGTTCGAGCAGACCCTTTTTCAGGCTGGCGCGGATGCCTTCCCGGTCCACGCCGTCCGAAATGGTGAAAGTGCGTACGTATTCCCCGTCTCCAAACTCCACATGCAGGGCCTTGGCGTTCTCCTCCCGCGGATAGACCGCCTTGCCGCGAATCTCCAGCTCGTTCTCTCGCAGGTCGATGGACAGTCCGTCCTTGCCCACTCCGGGCATGTCCACGAAGATGTGAAAACCGTCCTCCCGCTCCAGCACGTCTGTGTTGGGGCGGAAACGGGGCAGGGCCGGGGCCGTCTTTTTTTCCAGATCGTTTGTCATGGGCTCACCTCCTCACGCACGGCGCTCACTGCGCATCGATGGAAATGGTCAGCGGGCGGCTTTCCCTGGCCTTGGGCAGGACCACCCGCAGAAGCCCGTCCTTCATGGACGCCTTGATGACGTCGGCCTGGACGGGGACATTCAGATTGATGATCCGCTGGAAGCTCCCGGTGGGGCGTTCCTGCCTGTAGTAGTTGCCGACCTCGTTCTTCTTGGTGCCCCGGATGATGAGGCTCTTTTCGTTGAGAGTCAGTTCTATGTCGCCGGTGTCCATGCCGGGGATCTCGGAAGTCACGATGATCTCCGTCTCGCTCTCGCTGATGTTGACGGGTGGATAGGCGACTCGGCGCTGGCTCAATGAGCTCGGCTTCCACAATTCCTCGAAAAAGCTGTCCATGTTTCGCGGCAGATCGTAATATGTACTGAAATCGATAACCATGGGTGACACCTCCAGGCATTTGATGGCAAATAACTAAACACGATCACCAATGCGTCAAGCCGCAACGGCTGCCTCAGCACCGTCGCGGCGCTGCCACTCACCAGGCGGCCGCCGCCTGCAAGCCCGAACCGGGAACACCACAACACGGAGGTAACATGTCGAAATCCATCAAGGGCACGCAAACCGAGAGAAATATCCTAACCGCCTTTGCCGGCGAATCCCAGGCGCGCAACCGCTACACGTTCTTCGCCAAGCAGGCCCGCAAGGAGGGCTATGTCCAAATCTCGGACATTTTCACCGAGACGGCGGACCAGGAGAAGGCGCACGCCAAATCCCTCTTCAAGCTGCTTGAAGGGGGCGAAACCGAGATCACCGCGACCTTCCCGGCCGGACGCATCGGGACGACCCTCGAAAACCTCCTGGAAGCCGCGGAGGGAGAGAAGCACGAATGGGGGCACATGTACCCCGATTTCGCCAAGGTCGCCAGGGAGGAAGGTTTTCCGGAGGTCGCCCAGGTCATGCAGGCCATCTCCGTGGCCGAGAAGGAACACGAACGCCGCTACCGTGCCCTGGCCAGAAACATAGAGGAAGGGCGGGTCTTCGCCAGGGACGAAAAAACCATGTGGCGCTGCCGCAACTGCGGTTACGTGCATGAAGGGAAGAAGGCCGCCGAGCGCTGCCCGGCCTGCGACCATCCGCAGGCCCACTTCGAGGTGCTGGCCGAAAACTGGTAGCCGTCAGGTCATGAAGGAGCCCCGCGGCTCCTTTCTCATTTTTGAGAAGGTGCTAGGCGCGCTTGCCCGGCACAAAGGTGGAGCGAAGGAATCTGGGATGGAAAAAATACAGGGGGTTGGCCACGATGGCGTCGGGCAGGATGTGGTACCAGCGGTAGCCCAGCTCGCGGAAGACGCGGCACGCCTGGGCCCGGCATCCCGCCTGGCGGGCCGCCAGCAGCGCGGCGTCACGCTGGCAGCGGGAGGAGGCCACGAGCTGAAAGACCCGCGGGCGGAAACCGTAACGGGCCAGGAGCCTGCGCAGGCGCTTGAACTCGCGGTAACGCGAGAATGCGTCCGCCTGGCACAGGACCACTCCCCAGGCCAGCAGGGCAGTCAGCGCCAGCCAGACCCAGGCGGCCCAGGACATCTCGGCCTGCTCCAGGATGAACCAGGCCTCGCAGCCTGAAACCACCGCCAGGATGGATACCTTGACCGTCGTCAGGTGTGGGAAGGGCGCCGCCTGCAGGTATTGCGGCAGCTCGCGCAAAAAGGTCCGGACCATGGGCGGAAACTGGCCGTTTCCGAACCGTTCGTCAAGGCCGGCAAATCCGTCAATCCTCCCGGCATGATGCGCGGTCAGGGCGTCTCGAGGGCCCTGCCTCCGCGAGGCGCGATCGCCGCATTGCGCCGGCCCAGTCCCCAGGCGGTCATGACGCCCAGGGCCAGCAGGACCGGCCAGGAGGACATGGCCAGCATCCCGCCCAAAGCCGCGGCCAGCCCGGCGGACAGGACCCGCATGAGCCTGGAGGGGAGGATGCGCGCGCCGGCCAGCAGGGCCATGATCGCGTTGGCCAGAAAGAAGGCGTTGGCCACGGCAACCAGCTTTTCCACGCTGAGCATCCCGGCCAGGTTCAAGGCCAGGACGCCAAGATGAATTGCCGAAAGGGTCGTGGCGGCGGCAGCGGGAGCGCCCCCTTCGTTGCGGCGGCCCAAAAAAGCGGGCAGCACGCCCTCGACGGCCAGAGCCGCGACGAGCCGTGACACGGCCCCGGTGAAAGCCAGTTCCGTGACAAGGCACAGCGCAACGGCAAGCGCGGACAGGAGCACGACGCTGCCTGCGCCGAAGACCGGTTCAAGGATGTCCGTCATGCTCCTGCCGCCCACGCTCTGCATGGCCGCGGCCACGATCAGCGTCACGGCGGCGATAACCGTGACGCTCAAGGCCACGGACCGCGGGATGGTACGTTTCGGGTCGCGTATCTCAGCGGAATAGTTTCCGATGATTTCCCAGCCCACCACGGTCCAGAACAGAAGCAAAAGGCCGTAACCGAACCGCGCGGGCTCCAAAGGCTCCGACGGCATGGGCACCGCCGGCCCCGAAAGCAGACAGCCGATGCCGCCCACCAGCAAGAGCAGGGCCGCACCGGAGGAGAGGATGAAAGCCGCACTGCCGAGGGAACTGATGCGCCGCAGGAGCAGCAGCCAGATAACCACGACCAGCCCCGCCGCCACCAGTCCGTCCGGGACATACGCGCCGAGGCCGAGATATCTGGCCGCAGTCAGAGCCACGGCCACGGGCCCGACGCAGACCGCGCCCATGAGAAAGAGCGACGTCAGGGTCTTGGCCTTGGCGCCGAAGGCGCTGGCCACGCACTGGCTGACGCCGCTGTCGCCGGGGAAAATGATGCTCAGGCTCCCGAATACCGCCGCAAAAAGTGCTCCCACAAGGGTGATGGCCGCCCAGGCCGGGAGGGCCCAGTTCCCGAGCAGTCCATAGGCCAGGGGTGGCAGGATGATGATGCCGGACCCCAGGATGGGTCCGATGATGAAACCGGTCAGCAGCACGGGGCCGAGTTTTCGCGGGCGCATGGGTACTCCTTGTGTGCCAGCCGGAGTACCGGGCGGGGTTTGACAAATCCAATAGTGATTTGCGAAACGAGCATTCGAAATTTTCGAACGGAGCAAGAATGGAATTTCACCAACTCACGGCCTTCCAGGCCGTGGCCCGCACCGGCAACCTGACCCGGGCGGCGGAAGGGCTGCACCTGAGCCAGTCCGCCCTGTCCACCCAGATCAGAAACCTGGAGGAGGAGCTGGGCGTGGCCCTCTTCGCCCGCCAGGCCAAGGGCATGAGCCTGACCCGCGCCGGCGAGGCGCTGCTGCCCCACGCAGAAGAGGTGCTCGGCAAGGCCAGGGAGATGGGACGCGCGGCCATGGACCTGCGGGAAGAGGTCCGCGGCACTCTGAACATCGGCCTCAACACCGACCCGACCTTCCTGCGCCTGAACCGCGTCATCCGGACCGTCACCACGGCCCTGCCGCTGGTGGCCCTGACCTTCTGCATCAGCCAGACCCTGACCACCGAGCCCATGCTCAAGCGCGGCGAAATGGACATGGGCTTCGCCTTCGGCACCAGGTTCGGACCCGAGATCGGCGTGCGCCAACTGGCGACCACCCCGGTCAGCGTGGTCGTGCCGAAGCATCTGGCGGACGATCCGGCCGCGCTGGACTGGAAGCGCATCGCGGCCATGCCCTGGGTCTGGACCACCTGCCAGTGTCCCTTCCATCTCCTCTGCCAGGAACGCATGGACGAAGCCGGGGTGCGGCCCAATACGGTGACAGAGGCGGTGGACGAGAACATCGTCAAGGAGCTGGCGCTTGGCGGGATGGGCGTGACGCTTTTGCGCAGGAGCGAAGCCGAGGATGTGGCGGGACAGGGGGTGGGCGTGATCTGGGAGCCCGGAGAGATCCAGGTGCCCCTGTGCCTGACCTGGCTCGCCAGGCGCGGCGATGAGCGGCTCATCGAGAGCGCCGCCGGACTCATCGCCGCCATCTGGCAGGAAGCCTAACCCCTCTTGGAACGCACCATGCGCGG
The DNA here is from genome assembly GCA_937872685.1 of uncultured Desulfomicrobium sp. Lineage (GTDB taxonomy): Bacteria > Desulfobacterota > Desulfovibrionia > Desulfovibrionales > Desulfomicrobiaceae > Desulfomicrobium. The sequence goes on along the minus strand of CALMTS010000298.1, from coordinate 1,572 downwards.
GTGCGTCATCTTCATCGGGTCCAGGGCGTCCTCCAGCTCGTCCTTGGTCATGAGGCCCTTTTCCAGCACGAGATCGTACACCGCCTTCCCGCTTGCCGCGGCTTCCTTGGCGATGGCGGCCGCTTCGTCGTAGCCCAGGTAGGGCACCAGGATCGTCACGATTCCGGCCGAGGCGCGGACCAGTTGGGCGCACCGCTCCCGGTTGGCGGTAATGCCGACGATGCAGCGGTCCTTGAGGATGCGCATGGCCCGCAGCAGCATGTCCATGGTCTGAAAGAGGTTGAAGGCGATGATGGGTTCGAAGACGTTGAGTTCGAGCTGCCCGTGCTCTGCGGCCATGGTCACGGTCAGGTCGTTGCCGATGGCCTGGAAGCAGACCTGGTTGACCATCTCCGGGATGACCGGGTTGACCTTGCCGGGCATGATGGACGAGCCAGGCTGCCTCGGCGGCAGGTTGATCTCCCCGAGACCGGCGTAGGGGCCCGAGGAAAGCAGGCGCAGATCGTTGCATATCTTCGACAGTTTCACCGCCACCCGCTTGAACACGCCCGAGAGCTGCACGAAGGCGCCCGTGTCAGACGTGGCCTCCACCAGATTGGGCGACTTGGTCAGGGGCAGGCCCGTAATGTGGGCCAGCTTCTCGCACACGAAGGCCGCATAGGCCGGAACGGTGTTGATGCCCGTGCCGATGGCCGTCGCCCCCATGTTGATCTCCATGAGCAGCTTGCGGCAGTCCTGGACGCGCTCGATGTCCTCGCCCACGGTCACGGCCCAGGCCGCGAACTCCTGGCCCAGGGTCATGGGCACCGCGTCCTGAAGCTGGGTGCGGCCCATCTTCAGCACGTCCGCGAATTCCACGCCCTTGGCTGCCAGAGCCTCGACCAACTCCTCCATGCTGCGCAGCAGTTCCCGAATCTTCCACACCGCGGTGATCCGCAGCGACGTCGGGTACACGTCGTTGGTGGACTGGGAAAGATTGACGTGGTTGTTGGGGTGGCAGAAGCCGTATTCGCCCTTGGCGTGCCCCATGAGCTCCAGGGCCCTGTTGGCGATGACTTCGTTGGCGTTCATGTTGACGGAGGTGCCGGCCCCGCCCTGGATTACATCGACCACGAACTGATCGTTGAATTTCCCTTCGCGCACCTCCCGGCAGGCGGCCATGATGGCTTCGGCCACGGGCGGGTCCAGAATCCCCAGCTCCAGATTGGCCAGGGCCGCAGCCTGCTTGATGCAGGCCAGGGCCTCGATATGCAGCGGATAGTGCGAGATGGAAATGCCTGTCACCTGGAAATTCTCCATGGCACGCACCGTCTGCACCCCGTAGTAGGCGTGCGCCGGAACCTTGCGCTCACCCAGCGAATCCTTCTCAACCCTGTACTGCATAACTGCCCCCTTTACTCATCCCCGGCCTGGAGCCTAGAGTGTTTTCCCGCGAAGAATTAACCGGAGATGACCCGATGAGAAAGCTCTTTTTTTTCCTCGCAACGGCTGCCTTCCTTGCCGGCTCGGCTTGGGCCGCCGACATGCGCTGCCAGGGGGACCTCATGACCCCCGGGACCATCGTCGCCAAGG
>CALMTS010000297.1 GCA_937872685.1 uncultured Desulfomicrobium sp. | reverse complement strand
ATGAGTGTGGCGGCGCCGTACACGTCTTCGCACGTCTCGAGGATGGCCGCCCCGGCGGCGGCGTAGTCGCCGTCCTCCACGCGGGACACGGCCCCGGCGCCTTTCTGCACGAAAACCTCGTGCCCCGCGGCCACAAGTTCGCGGACCTGGGCGGGCAGGAAGGCGACGCGGCCTTCCTGGGGTTTGATCTCGGTTGGGATGCCTATTTTCATCGGTGAGTCTCCTGATTGGTTCCGCAGCGGCTGCGGAGTTTAACCGGCGGTTTCGTCGAAGCCGTGGGACAGGATCTGTCCCAGAAATTCCTTGGCCCGGTCGGTCTGGGGGTTGCGGAAGAACGCGTCCGGGGTGTTGATCTCCATGATTTCGCCCTGGTCCATGAAGATGACCCGGTCGGCCACGGTGCGCGCAAAGCCCATCTCGTGGGTCACGCAGATCATGGTCATGCCGCTTTCTGCCAGGTCGATCATGACGTCCAGCACTTCCTTGATCATCTCCGGATCAAGGGCGCTGGTGGGTTCGTCGAAGAGCATGATCTTGGGGTTCATGCACAGGCAGCGGGCGATGGCCACACGCTGCTGCTGGCCGCCCGAGAGCTGGCCCGGGTACTTGCCGGCCTGGTCGGGGATGCGCACGCGGGCCAGGAAGTGCATGGCCAGTTCCTCGGCCTCGCGCTGGGGCATGCGGCGGACCCAGACCGGGGCCAGGGTGCAGTTTTCCAGAACAGTCAGGTGGGGGAAGAGGTTGAAGTTCTGGAAGAGCATGCCGACCTCGCGGCGCACCCGGTCGATGCGTTTCAGGTCGTCGGTCAGGGGGATGCCGTCCACGACGATGGAGCCACGCTGGAAGTCCTCCAGCTTGTTGATGCAGCGGACCATGGTCGACTTTCCCGAACCCGAGGGGCCGCAGATGACCAGGCGTTCGCCCTGGGGGACCTGGAGGTTGATGTCCTTGAGGACGTGGAAGTCGCCGTACCATTTGTGCAGGCCGGTTATTTCGATCGCGTGGTGCGTTTCCTGTGTGGTCATTGTGTGTTCCGTCGAAGTTAGCGTTTCACTTTCAGGCGTTTTTCAAGCTGCATGGAGTAGCGCGAGATGCCGAAGCAGAAGACCCAGAAGGCGAAGCCTGCGAAGAGGTAGCCTTCCTTGGTGAATCCCAGCCACTGGGAGTCGGCCAGGGCGCTTTTGACCACGCCGAGGATGTCCATGAGGTTGATGACCGCCACCAGGGTGGTGTCCTTGAACAGGCCCAGGAACGTGTTGGTGATGCCGGGGATGACCACGCGCAGGGCCTGGGGCATGATGATCAGCCGCATGGCGCGCCAGTAGCGGAAGCCCAGGGCCTCGGCGGCCTCGAACTGCCCCTTGGGCAGGGCCTGCAGCCCGCCGCGCACCACTTCGGCCATGTACGCCGCGTAGAAGATGGACATGCCCACCAGGGCGCGCAGCAGTTTGTCGAAGGTCGTGCCCGGGGGCAGCATGAGGGGCAGCATGACCGAGGCCATGAACAGGACCGAGATGAGCGGTACCCCGCGGATGAATTCGATGTAGGCCACGCACAGGGAGCGGATGACGGGCATGGTGCTGCGCCGGCCCAGGGCCAGCAGGATGCCCAGAGGCAGCGAGGTGGACATGCCGAAGGAGGCGATGATGAGCGTCAGGGACATGCCTCCCCACTGGTCCGTGGCCACGTGCGGCAGCCCGAAGGCGTCGCCCAGCAGCAGCCAGAAGCTGATGAAGGGGAAGACGAAGACCAGGAGGGACAGCCGCCAGCGTGTGGGGCCGGCCTTGCCCATGGTCGCGGCCAGGAAGAGCAGGACGAGGCTGAAGATGGCCAGTGAGTCGGCCGCCTTCGGCATGAACGTCTGCGCCGCGTAGCGGACGCCCAAAAAGACCCCGGCCGCCAGGGCGGCGCGAAGCAGGGGATTGGTCGGCAGGCGGACGGTCAGGCGCGTGAAGTCCACGCGGCACAGTATGGACGGGGCCAGCAGGAAGGCCGCTGCGACGAGGCCGGGCACCGGGCCGCACAGGGCCAGCACGGCCAGGGCTCCCGCCGCGGGAAAGAGGACCAGCCCCCGTTCCCACCGGCCGGGCGCGAGGGAGGCCGCGATGAGCGGCGCCAGGGCGGCGAAGAGCTGGATGGCCGCCATGTCGATGCGCCAGCGCTCGGGTTCGGGGTAGAAGCCGTAAAAGAGCACGCCCAGGCGTATTTTGATGAACACCCAGCAGGCCCCGGCCTGTTCGCCCGGAAGCGTTTCGCAGGCGGCCCGGCCGTCGCCGGCCCAGTTCGCGTTGATGACGGCCCAGCTCAGGAACGGGGGCACCGTGGCCCAAAGCAGCCAGAGGCCGAAGAGGGTCAGCAGGGTGTTGAGCGGGGAGGAAAAGAGGTTTTTGCGTGCCCAGGCCAGCGCACCCGCCTCCAGAACGGGAGGCGCCAGGTCGGGATGGCGTTCGGTTTTGACGTACATGCTTATCTCTCCACGATGGCCATCTTGCGGTTGTACCAGTTCATGAAACCGGAAATGAGCAGGCTCGCCGTCAGGTAGACCAGCATGGTGATGGCGATGATCTCCACAGCCTGGCCGGTCTGGTTGAGGGTCGTGCCGGCGAAGATGGACATCAGGTCCGGGTAGCCGATGACCACGGCCAGGGAGGAGTTCTTGACGGAGGTCAGGTGCTGGCTGGTCAGGGGCGGGATGATGACCCGCATGGCCTGGGGGATGATGATCATGCGCATGGTCTGGCCGGGCCGCAGGCCCAGGGCCTGGGCCGCCTCCTGCTGGCCGTGGCTGACGGATTCGATGCCGGCGCGCACGTTCTCGGCGATGAAGGCCGAGGCGTAGAGCGTCAGGGACAGGGCCAGGGCCGTGAACTCGGGGATGACGGTCAGGCCGCCCTGGAAGTTGAAGCCCTTCATGACCGGCGCCTCGAAGGTGACGGGAAACCCGGCCAGGGCCAGGCCCGCCAGGGGAAGCAGGACGAGGATGGCCGGCACGGACCTCCAGACGGGGAAGGGCTTGCCGGTGGCCCGCTGGCGGTTACGGGCCCAGCGGTGGAGCGCGACGGCGCAGGCGCAGGCCAGGGCGACAGCCACCCCCGCGACCCAGATTCCGTCCTCGAAGATGGGCCGGGGCATGATGAGGCCGCGGTTGCAGAGATACACTCCGCCCATGGACAGGGCCTGCTTGGGGCCGGGCAGGGGGCTCAGGATCGCGATGTACCAGAAAAAGATCTGCAGCAGCAGGGGGATGTTGCGGATGATGTCGATCCAGACCGCGGTCATGCGCGAGACGAGCCAGTTCGGCGACAGGCGCGTGATGCCGAGCACAAAGCCCATCAGCGTGGACGCGGCGATGACCACGGCGGACATGACCAGGGTGTTCAGGAGGCCGACGAAAAATGCTCGCCCGTAGCTGCTGCCCCGGGAATACTCGATCAGGGTCTGGCTGATGTCGAACCCCGCGGCCTGCTGCAGGAAGCCGAAGCCCGAGGTGATGCCTGCCTTGGCCAGGTTGCCGGCCGTGTTCATGGCGGCGAAGGCCAGGAGCGCGACGATGGCGGAGAAGACCGCGGCCTGGATGATGACGGCGCGGACCTGGCGGTCGTGGAGGTATTGGAGGATATTTTTTTCCGGACGTTCCGGTCCGGTGCCGGGTTGCTCTTTCATGAACGGTTCCTTGAGATGGCTGACGGCTCTGGCCGTTCGGCGGCGTCCATGCGCGCCGGGCGGTAAGAACGGTTCCCGCTTTGGCCGTTGTTACGGAAAGCGGTAGCGTGCCGCGGGATGCATGTTCCGGCGGGCGGGGCCCGCCGGAACGATCAGATGACTAGAGGATGTCCGGAGCGTAGAGCAGGCCGCCGTTCTTCCACAGGGAGTTCAGGCCGCGTTCGATCTTCAGGGGCGTGTTGGGACCGACGTTGCGCTCGAAGATCTCGGCGTAGTTGCCCACATTCTTGATGATGCGGTACGCCCAGTCGTTGCTCAGGCCGAGCTGCTCGCCGAAATTGCCTTCCACGCCCAGCATGCGCTTGACCGCCGGGTTGGAGGACTTGAGCATCTCGTCGACGTTCTGGGAGGTGATGCCGAGCTCTTCGGCGTTGATCAGCACGAAGAGGGTCCAGCGGACCAGGTCGCTCCACTGCTGGTCGCCCTGACGGACGGCCGGTCCCAGGGGCTCCTTGGAGATGGCCTCGGGCAGGATGACGTGGTCTTCGGGCTTGGACAGGGAGGTGCGGCGGGCGGCCAGGCCGGAGATGTCGGACGTGTACACGTCGGCGCGGCCGGTTTCGTAGATGACCGTGGACTCGTCGGCGCTTTCATAGACGACGGGCTTGTAGGTCATGCCGTTGGCGGCGAAGTAGTCGGACACGTTGAGTTCGGTGGTGGTGCCGATCTGGATGCAGACGCTGGCGCCGTCGAGTTCCTTGGCGCTCTTCACGCCCAGGCTCTTGCGGACCATGAAGCCCTGGCCGTCGTAGAACAGCACGCCGCAGAAATCGACGCCCTGCTGCACGTCGCGGGAAAAGGTCCAGGTGGTGTTGCGGCTCAGGACGTCGATCTCACCGGTCTGCAGGGCGGTGAAACGCTCTTTGGTTGTCACGGGCACGAACTTGGCCTTTTCGGGATCATTGAAGATCGCGGCGGCGACAGCGCGGCCGAAATCCACGTCCAGTCCGCGCCAGACTCCCTTTTCGTCCGGGGCGGAGAAGCCGGGCACCTTGCCGCTGACGCCGACGGAGACGGAGCCCTTGGCCTTCACCTCGTCCAGAATCCCTGCGAAGCTCGCCGTTGCGAAGCACAGGATCGCCACCATGACACCTGCCACAAATCTTCCTTTCATCGAAATCCTCCTTGAAGTTGCAAAAAAAATTGTCGAACCCTTGCCATCCCCCGCCAGGAGACGGGCCCCGTACCGTTCACAGGCCGGCCGGCCCAAATTCATAGCAGATGTGTCCGGATATTTCATCTGCGATTACGATATGTTATGTGCATGCGGCAGGGCTTTTGCCGCATGCGTGCCGATGACAATGCAGGAAGTTGGGACGTTGGGCAAGCTTTCCGATTATCGATCAGAACACGAAAAAAGGATGATGTCCGCAACCACCGTTGCCTGCGGGGGGGGCGTGCCTCGGCCGCCCCGGAACATGCCCTCGCAATCGGCGCGGCGGCAATCCCCGGCGGCAAGGTGCGCTGCATCGCGCGCCATCGCCGGAGCCCTTGTACGGAGTGGCTGG
>CALMTS010000296.1 GCA_937872685.1 uncultured Desulfomicrobium sp. | reverse complement strand
GCTCCGGTAAGTAACGGGAAAAGCGATTAACCCGTATTTCTGGAGCCTGAAACCATGAGCCTTCTGAAAACCATGATCAAGCACACCGCCGGAGGGCAGGAAGCCTCGGCCGGATGTGAAACCCCATCATTACCACCGCAACCACCGCAGCCCGCCATCTATGTCTCCACCGGGCTCGACGTCCACGAGATCGAAGACGCACGCGACTGGCCTGAAGACCGGGAGATCGACGGCACGCTGTGTCGCCGTCTGTCGCCTGAATACTTTGCCTGGCTACGTTCCCGCATGGTCACCGCCCAAGCCGCGCACAAGGCCGGAAAGCTCCCCGAGGATGCCTGGAACACGCTGCGGCAGCGATTCAACGCCCTGCAGGAGCTAGCCATCCGGGAGTTCGGCAAGGATAGCCTGCAGGAGGTCCTGCACTCCTTTTCCCCGAAGAATTATCGGCCACCCGCGCTTCGTCCCGAGCCCCAGGAGAAACCCGTCGAAGCTCCCAGAAAGGACTGGATTTATCCCGGGAACCAAGCTTGGAAATGTAAGCAGCCGGTGACTTCCCAGGCTGTCGCCAAGGTCGACGCCATCCGTGAGGAGGCCATGGCCAAGGGCTGGTCCGAGGCACGCCTCTATCAGAACCAGGGCCGCTTCCGGTTTCCCTGCGGCGAGGACTACGGCCTGGTCTGCTTCGTCGATGGCGATCAGGAGATTGGCGAGGTCACCGAGCGTTCTATCGAAATTATCCACGGGCCGAAGTCCGGGCGTCCCAGCACGCTGCGGTTCTACAACCCGGACGTGCCGCAGCCGTGGATGAAGAAAGTGGAGGATTGAGCCGTGAAGAAAAAGAAACGCTACGCCAACGCCAAGGATGTCCTGCCCGAGGAACTCTTCGAGCAGATCCAGAAGCACTACACCGGAATTCTCTGGGTTCCGGCACCGAGCAGGTTTTACCAGGAGCGCCGCGACCTGGTGCTTGCCCTTCATCTGCAGGGGATCAGCAGCCAGGAGATCTCCAACCTCGCCGGAGTGACCACCCGCCGGGTCAATCAGATCATCGCCGCCGAACGAAAACAGGATCGGGACCGACAGTTGGCCGCCGCTTCCGGTAAGTAACCCCTGAACCGGCGGGAGCGCGTTTGGAGGCTAAATCGGCCTCCCGCCCCGCATCCCGGCTTGGGAAAACAATATTCGGCAGGATTTCCACGTGGCACTGAACAAACCGGACAAAGAGACGCTGGACCGCTGGCACCGCAACGAGGGCAAGACCGAACCGCCCCGGCGCGGGCCTGGTGCGCCCGAGGGCAACCAGAACCGGCTGCGTCACGGCATCTTCGCCGACCGTTGCCTGACGCCGGAAGAGAAGGTCATGTTCGACGCGATCATCGACCGCCTCAACCAGGACTTCGAGTTCAACAAGTCCAGCGACTTCCTGCAGGTGGAGCTGGTGGGCGTCTACTCGGTGAAGCTGGTCCGCGCCCAGATCGAGGGGAACACCGACGCCGCCGAGAAGCTCGACCGGATGATCCGCTGCCACATGAAGGATCTCAAGACCACCAAGATCGCCCGCGAGGGTGAGGAGCCGAAAGGCCCGCAGACCTCTCCGGCGGAATGGGCGGCGGCGCTGCTCGAGAAGGTGGCCGAGGCCGCCAACGCCCCGGGCGCGAAACCCTCCGGCCGCAAGAAACGCGGAAAGAATTGCGGATAACACCATGGAGGGCTTTTCCGATGACCCCGGCACACGGCGACTTGCGGCAGACAGCTTCACCAGGAATTGCGGATAAGACGTGTTCCTTGCACTTTCGGAATCGGCATTCTCCGGCGGCCGATCATCATTCCCACTCCTCGATTTCTTCCTGCAGCTCTCGATATCCGCTTGGCATGTGTGCGCATAAGCCGAGCCGCATAAGCCAAGCAGATATTGGCATGTTCACGCCGGAGCTCTCTCACACAACCCAAGTAAATATGGGCATGTCGAGCCCCAGGCAGAACCTGCCAGGCCCCGCAAACAGCCATTCCTTCGGCAGCGGCCCTCGCATAAGCCAAGCAGATATTGCCATGTGTGTTCCGCGCCCGGAGCGCACAAGCCAAGCAGTTATAGCGATGTGCGGCCGACAGACAGAAAAGGAGAAATTACGGTCAATCGATATTTCCCGCTCTGCCAGGGAGGCTGAGAACCATCATCATGATCATTCATCATCGGCGGATGTGTTCTTCTGCGGGCACTGTCATTCACTGTCTTCGACACTGTCTCGTCCAACGAAAACAGGAGCAGCCGAGGCCGCTCCCATCATCGGGTCCGGAAGGATCAGAGGCGTTCGAGGGCTTCCTCGAGCTGGCCGTCCACGAGGTGGGTGTAGATCTGGGTGGTGGAAACGTCCCGGTGCCCCAAGGCCCGCTGCACCACGAGCAGGTCATTTGTCGCGCCGTAGAGGTGGGTGGCGAAGGTATGCCGCAGCCCGTGCGGCGTCAGTTCCTTTTCGATCCCGGCTTTCCGCAGCCAGTGGGCGAGCCGGTTGGCAATCTGCCGCTGGCAGAGTCTGCCGTCCCGGTTCGACAGGAACAGGGCTTCCATTTCCGGGCGGCCGTGTCGACGACGCTCGGCCAGGTAACGGCGCAGCAATGTGCGGAGGTCGGTCTTGATGAACTTGACCTGCGGCACATTCCCCTTGGCCCGCACCCGCAGATGCTTGGCGTCGAGGTCGATGTCATCCATGTCGAGCGCGGCCAGCTCGCCAAGCCTGATCCCGGTGCCCAGCAGCACCTCGATCATGGCGCGGTCGCGCAGCGCGGAGAAGTCGGTCCGTCCCTTGAGCTCCTTGAGCAGACGTTTCTTTTCGGCGGTGGTCAGGAACACCGGCAGCTTTCTCGGCAACCGATGCATGCGGATGGACCGGGCCGGATTGTCCTCGACCACGCCCGCCTCGACGGCCCAGGCGAAAAAGGCCCGCACCGCCGCCTTCATCCGATGGAGCGAGGCCGCCGAGCGTGGGCCTCGCTCACTCTCGGTGACCGCCCCGGCGGAGAACACCTGGTCGAGGAGCCCGGCCGTGACCGCCCGGCAGACGATACCCGGGGCCAGCTCCCCGGCCACGCGGGCCACCAGGGCGAGGTCCCGGCGGTATGCGGCTATGGTCGCAGGGGAGCGTCCTTCGGCCGACAGGCGGGCACAGAACGCCTCTGTCGCGCCCGTCAGATCGAGGTCAGCCGTTCGGTTGCTCATCGCTGGACTCCTTCACCCGGCTGTGGCCCATGGGTGTGCTCTTGGGCAGCGGCAGCTCCTCGATGCGCCCCGACTCCCTGGCCCAGACCATCATCATGCGGAACACCCGGACGGTCTTGGCGACGGTGCGCTCGGCCCGCTCCTTGCCGTCGGGGAGTTTGAGCAGCAGGTCGGACTTGTAGAACTTTCCGACCTGGGGAAGCCGGATCTCGGCGAGCTGGCGATCCGCGCCGAAGAAGGCCTCCACCGCGTCGAGGTCCTTCCGGTAGGTGTAGAGGGTCCGCTCTTTCTTTCCGGATTCCCGCAGGTGGCCGATGAAAGCCTCGGCGGCTTGATGCACGGTGCATTCGGTCATGTCGATGTCTCCTTTGTCGGTGGCCCGGTGTGTTCAGGACAGGAACTCGTCCAGCTCCCGCAGCAGTTCCTCGACGTGGCCGAGGGAGCCGACGCTCGCCCAGGTGATGTCCGGCTGCTTCGCGTCCGCTTCGAGCTTGCCGCGAATGCCCTCTATCAGCCGGGTGATGTTCTCCTGCTTTTCTCGGTACGCCTTGAGTGCCTGCTGGCGGTTTCTGTCGTAGGTCATGGCCTGCCTCCGGTTCCGGTTTTCGTGGATGCGGGACCATCCCGCGTCACATCCAATGACGCTTCTATTTCGTTGGAAATCAAGTGTTTGCAGAGATCTTTCTGCATGTGCCCCAAACCCATAACCCAAAGGAGATCAACATGTTGAAGAAGACCCTCGAATGGACCATCCCACTGGCCCTGGCCGGAATCATGACCGGCTGCGCCACTTACCGGCCACCGGCCCAGATCCAGTCGGCGGTGGCCACCGTCAACCGCCACACGCCCGAGTACGTGACCGAGGCCAACAAGGCGCTGCGCGAGGTCGGCCACCCGGACGCCGAGCGCCTGACCGGAGTCGGTCTGCGCCTGCAGACCGCCGTGGACGCCCTTGACCAGTGGGCCAACGGCGCGAACCAGGAGGCAGGCCAATGAAAGAGATTCTTCAGGAGAACAGCGATGCCGTTCGCCAGGCCGGTGAGGCCCTGGTCGAAATCGGCACCGAGCTGGCGGCGGGACGGATCGAGAACGCCCTCGGCCGTCTGGAAGCGGCCCAGCAGCAGTACCGGGCCTGGGAGGAGTTGGACCAGGCCATCATCGACATTCAGGAGGCTGTCCACGACCGGAAGAACACCCTGGCCGTGCAGCAGATCCTGACGGAACTGGTGGGCACCATCCTCGGCAGCGCCTTGAGGACGGGAATGCACTGATGGCGGTAACCGACAAGGAGCGCAAACTCGCGGCGACCCTGAGCGATCCCGTGTTGTGGGGGCAAGCCTACCTCTACAACCGGGATGGCTCAGGCCGCGACTACTGGCCGCACCAGGTGGAGGACCTGCGCTGCCCGGCCAAGAACATCATCCACCTCGACGGCCGGGACGTGGGCAAGTCCATCGTGCTCTCGACCGACGCGCTCCATTACGCCTTCACCACCCGAGGCGGCCAGGGCCTCATCGCGGCTCCGCACCAGGGGCACCTCGATACCATCATCGAGGAGATCGAGTTCCAGCTCGACACCAACCCGGATCTGATGAACAGCATCGCCCTGACCAAGTACGGCAAGCCCAAGATCCACCGCAAACCCTACTTCCGGCTGGAGTTCACCAACGGTTCGGTGCTCTATTTCCGCCCGGCCGGGGCCTATGGCGACGCCTTCCGGTCCCTGCACGTGGGCCGCGTCTGGGTCGATGAAGGAGCCTGGCTGACCGAACGGGCCTGGAAGGCGCTGCGCCAGTGCCTCAAGGCCGGGGGGACGCTACGCATCTACTCAACGCCCAACGGCCTGCGCGACACCACCTATTACCGGCTCACCTCATCGGATCAGTTCCATGTGTTCCGCTGGCCGTCCTGGCTCAATCCCCTGTGGACCGAGGATCGCGAGGCCGAACTGCTGGAGTTCTACGGCGGCCGCGACAGCTCCGGCTGGCAGCACGAGGTGGCCGGTGAACACGGCAAGCCTTCCTATGGGGCCTTCAATGTCGAGCAGTTCAACCTCTGTCGGCAGGATCTGCTGGAGTACCAGAAGATCGTCATCACCGATTCCGAGCTGCGCGATTGCGACACCGAGGAAGCGGCCCATGACCGGCTGGAGATGCTGCTCAACCTCACGCCCCGCAGCGGTCAGTTCTGGGTCGGCGGCGACCTGGGCTACACCAACGACCCCACCGAGATCGTCGTATTCCAGGAGATGGAGATCGGCGAGCGGACGCTGCTGAAGATGATCCTGCGCGTGCATCTCGAACACGTTTCCTATCCGCACATCGCCCAGATCATCGCGCTGCTGGAGCGTTACTACACCCCGGCGGGCATCGGCGTGGACAACGGCGGAAACGGTCTGGCGGTGGTTCAGGAATTGCTCACCCTGGACAAGTACAAAGGGCTGGAGCTGGAAGGCAGGCTCAAGGGATACGACTTCGGCGGCATGACCCGGCTGGCGGTGCGGGACGGCAAGGAAATCAAGAAGCGAACCAAGGAGCTGATGACCAGCCTCATCAACGGAGCCCTACAGCGTAAGCAGGTCATTTTCCCCTCGGACGACCTGGAGGTGGAAGACCAGTTCACCACCCACACCTACACCCTGCGGGACGGCAAGATCATCTATTCCAAGGGCAACGACCACATCATCGACGCGGTGCGCTGCGCCATGCTGATCCGGGAGGAAGGCAACCTCGACCCGGTCGGCGAAGAGGTGGTCTCGCTCAAGCCGGTGCTCACCAATCCGGTCTTCATCTGACCGCATCCTCCGACGCTTTCCACCCCGCTCCGGTAAGTAACGGGCATCGAGCCGGGTTCGGCCCACACGGGCCGGATGTGCGGCTGTCATGGCCGAAACTACCGAGAGGATCACGTGGAAAGCACCGCCCATCAGGACGAACAACCCGAAAGCCTGGACACCACCGGCTTTGTCATCGCGCCGATGGCAGCAGCGGCCGCGCTCGACTCGGCCGCCTTCGCCAAGGTGAACGCCGCCGAAGCGATTCCGGCCACCTGGGAAGAACGCGCCCGCAAGGCCTGGGAATACTATGTCGAGGAGCCGCTGGTGAAGAACTGCGTCAACTCCTGGCGCACCTTCGCCGTGGGCGACGAGATCAAAATCACCAGCGATGACGAGACCCTCAAGGAGCAGGCTCTGGAGGCCGCCTGGCGGCTGAACATCTCGCAGTTCATCAAGGACATGGTTCTTCAGCTCCTGGTGAAAGGCGACGCCATCGGCTTCAAGCGCTTCACCAAGTCCGGCCAGGACATCGAGGAGCTGGTCTGCGTCAACCCGGTTTCGGTCAAGGTCAAATACGCCCAGGGCGAGCTGATCGAGGCCCGGCAATTTCCCGAGGACACCCCCGGCGGCGGGGAATCCATCCCGCTGCCCGTCGAACAGGTGGTCCACCTCAAATGGGACGCACCGGCCTTCTCGCCCCGAGGCAACTCCCTCGTGCTTCCCGCCTTTCAAGCCATCGAACTGCTGCGCGACTACCGCCGGGCCGAACAGGCCATCGCCAAGCGCTGGGCCACGCCATTCCGCCTGCTCAAGGTGGGCGGCGCGTTCGGCCAGAAGATGGTGATGCCGGACCAGCGGATGCTCGAACAGGTTCGCGACATGGTCAACAAGATGGACATGAAAAGCGGCCTGGTGGTCCCGTTCTACGTCAATGTCGAAACCCACGGCACCGACGGCCAGGTCCTCAACGTCGAGGACAAGGTCAAGGAGGTGAAGGAAGACATCGTGGTGGCCCTGGGGCTGTCACGCTCGCTGGTGACCGGCGACGGTCCGAATTTCGCCACCGCCTCGGTGAGCATGCAGAAGATGATGGTCATGATCCGCGAGATCAAACAGGCCGCACGCAAGCTCCTCGACTGGGTGTTCGACGACTGGATGGAGCTGAACGGCCATGGCGACAAGAGCATCCAGTTCATCTTCAACGACCTCGACCCCAGCGACGCGGTCGATTTCAAGAAGCTCCTCATCGAACTCTACGACCGCAAGCTCATCAGCCGCTCCAGCCTTCAGCTCAAGATGGACCTGGACCCGGACATCGAGGCCGCCAACCGCGAGACCGAACGTAAGCAGATCGACCTGATGGACGAGAAGCAGGTGAAGCCGGTGGTGGATATGGTCGTCTCCGGCATCCTCAGCGTGCCTCGCGCCCGGAAGATGCTCGGGATTCCGGCCGAGGACGATGAACCCACGGCGGAGGCGGCATTGGTCTGGTCGGGCGACCTGGAGTCCACCGGCGATGCGGCCGTGTGCGACGAGTGCAGCCACTTCATTGCTGACACCAACCACTGCCGGGTCCACAACAGCGAGCGCACCTTCGACGCCCCGGCCTGTCGTTTCATCGACCGCCGGGAGCCCCGCTGATGCCGTCGGACCTCAAGCAGCGCATCCAGGCGGCCACCCTGAAAAGCCTGACGGCCCGCAACCGCTACAACGACCAGGTCACGGCCCAGCTCACCCAGGCGCTGAAACAGGCCGAAGACGAGGTCGCCCGCGCCATCCTCCAGTACCGCTCCCTCGGCTCCCTGCCGGACAACAAGCTCGCCGCGCTCAAGGGGCTGGAAAAGCTCCAGCTCGAACTCGACGACACCATGAAGCGGCTCAAGCGGGAGCAGACCCTGGTCTTTCGCAAGACGACCAAGGACTCCTTCAAGCTCGGCATCCAGCAGGGAATCGGAGAGCTCGCCGACGCCGCGCTGCCGTTCTACGCCGACCTCAAGCCCGAAGGCATCGATAAGCTGGCCACCAAGGTGTTCACCATCGTCGACACCAATGCCCTCGACTTCATGGCGCAGTACAACCTCACACTCGCCGGTGACGTCCACCGCGAACTCGCAGACGGCATCAAGCG
>CALMTS010000295.1 GCA_937872685.1 uncultured Desulfomicrobium sp. | reverse complement strand
CTGCATGAAGGCGGGCATGCTCTTGCCCATCATGGCGATGCCCACGCCGAAGATGACGGCGATGAAAAGGCACAGTCCGATCAGGGTCGGAATGTAGTTGAAGGGTTTGGCTCCCACCTTCTTCTTGGCGTCGGCCTCGGCCTTGTGGGCGGCGCGCCAGTCGTCGATGCCGGCCTTGGCGGCTTCGTTGAGCGCGCCGTCCTGGAACGAGGCGGCAGCGGCAGCTTCCTCCGCCGCGACAGCCGCGGCCAGAGCGCCCGCGGCCTTGGCCTTGGCCTCTTCGTACGCGGGCATGCCCTTCTCATTGTGCGCAGCGGCCTGGGCCTCGGTCATGATGAAGGAGTCCAGCGGATTGCTCTTCCAGGATCCGGGCTTCTTGGTCCAATGCGAAATGAACTTGCCAAACGGGGAACTGGAAGCCTTGAGGGCCCCCTTCTCATCCTGGGCCTTGTGCCAGGCGACTGTCTTGAACGGAGCCCTGGCCAACTCAGCTTCCTGAGTCTGCTTCACGGCTGCGATCTTGTCCGCAAACTCCGCCTTGGGGCCGAATGTCGTGTACGCCGCGATGCACACGGCAATGATGATGAAACCGAGCCAGATGGCCAGGTAGTCCTCTTTCTTCCACAAATCCGACAACTGGCTCTTGCCGTGATCAACGACGATGTTGCTGTCTTGGGCCATGAGTGCGTCTTCCTCCTTGGGTTGTTTCGCCAATCCCCGCTTGGGGCGCCATATTCAATACGGCGCTCTCAAACAAAAGGCATGCCAAAACTCCCCTCGGCCTACTCCCCGCAATCCCGGCAGGTTACAAACTTGAATTAGCATCGAAATGCAAACTCAAGTTGTCATAAGGCAACTTGAGTTTGCATAAATTTGCATTGCGCGATTCGCCCGAACACTTAGACAGCCCCTCCGGAATCCGCTTCCCGTGAGGTTGCTACTTGGCGATGTCGAGTTCGCGCTTCTTGGCATAGACGAAGCGGACCAACTGATACTCGAAGGGACTCCCCGTCTCGTAATAGCGGAACTTGACCTGATGGCGGGCGTCGACGGCCTTGAGCGTGTACACGCCGAGGGTGGCCGAACCGCGCGCGGCCCAGCCCATGCCGTCGAAGAGCATGTCGGAGGGGTTCAGGGTCAGGACGGCATCGAAGGCGGTGCCCCCCGCATCGCGCAATCCCGACGGCCCGAGGACGGGCAGCACGAGATACGGGCCGGCCGGCACGCCCCAGAAGCCCAGGGTCTGCCCGAAATCCTCGTTCTCCTGCGGGATTCCGCCCTTGCCCAGAACGTCCACAAGGCCGCCCAGGCCGATGGTCGTGTTGAAGACAAAACGTCCCAGACTGACCGAGGCCTTCTTGGCCTTGCCCTGCAGGACAGAATTTATGAAAATCGGTATTTCCTTGAAATTGTTGAAAACATTGGACACGCCGTGTTGCACGCTTTCAGGCAGCAGCGTCTCATAAAAGCGGACAACGGGCAGATAGACATACCTGTCCAGCTCGGCATTGAAGTGATACATGCTGCGGTTGAACCCCTCCCAGGGGTCATCGACCTGAAAGTGGCGCTCCACCATGGGGTCTTCGGCCAGGCCGCGGTGCACCGGAGCCTGGAAATCCCCGGGGCGATGTTCCTGAACCGTCGCGCACCCCGCGATGCAAAGCAGCATGCAAAGAATCAATGAACGCATATGCCCTCTCATTTCCGGAAAAAATCCAGCATTGCCATGATGTTGTCCCGATAGCGCAGGTTGCCGCAATGCCCCCCCGTCGGAAACAACGTCAGCCGGGTGCCGAACGTGCGCGACAGAAAGCCGAAATCACCCTCGGTCAGGATGGGGTCGTCGGCATTGGTCATCACCGCCACGTGCTCCGCGCCGCGTAAAAACGGCGCAATGGCTTCGAGGCTGCACGCCCTGATGGCCTTATCGGGGTCCAGCGCCGGGTCCCTGTGCCGCAGAAACGGCAGCAGGTACTCCTGGACGTAATCCTCGAAGCTCACCCCCACGGACGCATCCAGATAGGGGGAAAGGGATTCGTACTTCTCGATGCGGTGCCCCCGCGGCACAATGTATCCCGCGCCGGTACACGTATCGCTCGTGAAAACCATGGACGCCAGGGACAGGCGGAACGCGACGCCGATGAGAATCTTGAGCTCCTTCTCGGAGAACGCGCGGTTGCGCTGCAGGGCAAAGAGAAAATCGTCGCCGAAGTTGACCTGGTCGCTGGCGCGGTAGGCTTCGGAGAGTTCGCTGACCAGCTTGGACACGGTCTGCGCTGCCTCCGCGCGGTCGGCCACATTGTCCGAAAGCAGCCTGTCGAGGCGGACCGCCGAGGTCATCAGGCTCACGGCCGGGTTGAGCAGCAGCACCTTCTCGAACCCGAAGCGCCGTTCGCGCGTGTCGAGCTCCGCAAGAAATCCCGACTGCGTCCCGCCGAGACTGTACCCGGTCAGGAGAAAGGAGGATATCCGGTCACGGCCGATGACATTGGCGATGGCGTCCATGCTCTGGTACAGGTCCGCAACGTCCTGCGGGATGTAGCCCGGCACCTGGGTCGTGGAGGCGCTGACCACGAAATTCGGATAGGTCGGGGAGGACAGCGTAACCACATGGTATCCGGCCCGGTGGAAAACACGCTGCAGAAAACGGCAGTTGGCCGACTCGTAGGAGGAGCCCGTCCCGGCGATGACGAACAGCAGAGGGGCCCGGCCCTGCTGAAGGGCCACGGAATACTGCAGCGTGTCGTCGTACCAGAATATCTCGGGGACAGGGCGATCGTGCAGCAGGAGTTCCCTGACCCGCACGACCCCGAAGTCCTTCAGGGGGTTCAAGTCCGTAAAGCTTACGGCCCTCAGGGAGCCCACATCGAATTCATCCTGGGGAGGCGTGCCGAGCACGGTGGCGGCGTAAGGATCCTTGAACGGATATTCGTAGGCGTGTGCGGACAGAAGGCCGGCCAGAACGATAAAACACGAAAGCAGGGCGCGATGCATGCGCGATCCTCCACGGACAAAGGTGTTCCGGCCTTCTAGCCAGCGTATGGGGGTAAGGCAAGCACGGCCGGCCCGTCTTCGGCCTCAAAGACAAGGGAAAAGAAGGTTTTCGGGCTAGGCGTTCGAGGAACCGATCTTCCGGAGGACGTCCAGAGCCTGCTCGAACTCCGGATCGACATCGAGCGCACATCGCATGTAGCGCTCCGCATCCTGAAATTTTTTCATCTGATAATAGACCATGCCGATGTTGAACGGGATGAGCGGCGACTCCTGGAGTATTTCCGGAGACGCGGCGACAGCCTTCTCAAACTGGGCGATAGCCCTGGCGTGCTCCTTGCCCTGCAGGTATGCCATCCCCATATTGTAGTGCAATCCTGCTTCGTTTGGGATGTTCTGCAAGGCCCGCTGGTACGCATTTACTGCGCCTTGCCAATCCCC
Source organism: uncultured Desulfomicrobium sp. (assembly GCA_937872685.1). Lineage (GTDB taxonomy): Bacteria > Desulfobacterota > Desulfovibrionia > Desulfovibrionales > Desulfomicrobiaceae > Desulfomicrobium. The sequence goes on along the minus strand of CALMTS010000295.1, from coordinate 51 downwards.
CTGCTTCCGAAGGGACATTCCCATCTCATTGACCATCCACAAATCTTCACG
>CALMTS010000294.1 GCA_937872685.1 uncultured Desulfomicrobium sp. | reverse complement strand
ATAAGGCCGACCCCAAAGCCCGGATTCTCGAGCAGATCAAAACGCTGCGACAGCTGGGTCAGACCCGGAAAGCCTCGAATTTGGCCCGTACCCTGGAATGAACCGGGGTACAGGGCTCAACCAAAATCCGTTTCCTGCCTTGCCATTTGCGTCAGGACGTCCCGAAATTTCTCACCGAAGCGTTCCGCAAGATACCCCGCCTCCGCCTCCGCCGCCCGCGCCATGAACCCCTCCACCTCGCGAGCTGTGGAATGATACTTGTGCCGGATCACGACCTGGTGATCGACCACGCAGACAAAGCCAAGCTCCTGCGCCCGGCTTGAAAACCAGACATCCACGCCGTAGCCGTACGGGTTGCCCGCGAAATCAACACCCCCTGCCCGTTTCCAGAATTCGACGCTGACCAGCGGCGCGATCCCGTCCACGTAACGCACCTGACTGAACTGCCCGCCCGGTCGTTCCACCATCTGCGGGTGATACGGGTTGGCCGTCACGGCTGGCGAATACACGCCCACTGGCCCGACCAGACGTTCGGCCCGGGCCAGGCGCAGGCATGCGCGCTCGATGAGCGGAGGCTTGGAAACAAAGGCCGCATCGTTGTTCAGGAACCAGACATGGGAAGCGCCCTTGCCTGCCAGAATTCCCATGACCCGCTCCAGCGCCCCGGCCCAGTAAAGGTTTCCCTCGGCCCTCAACCAGGCGTTTTCATAGGGGTCCGGGCTTGCGTTGTCGAAAACCAGAATCCTGTCCCGCTGCGCAGGATCGCTCCCCAGCAGCTGCTCGTGCAGGCGCCTCGTGAGTTGCTCGGAGCCATAGTGCAGGATCACGGTATAAAGATTCATGCCGGAGTCCCGAACATCCGCTTCATGTTCGCGCAGATCGTTGCCATGCGATGGGCATAGGTATGCTCTTTTTCGATGCGTGCCCTCGCCCGCACGGCAATCTCCAGACGCTCGGCGGGATTGGCTAAAAAATGGCGCACAAGATCGCCGATCTCTTCTGCGGCGTGATAGCAGACAACTTCCCGTCCCACCTCAAAAGCGGCGGGAAGCTGCGCGCGGTGATCCGTCAGCAGAAAACCGCCGCTGGCAGGCACGTCGAAGACACGCTGGTTGAGAGCGCCCTTCATCTGCATGCTGGTGGTGTTGAAATTGACTCTGGTCGAACGGTAGAAATCAGGCAGATCGGAGTAATAATGCAACGGCCCCGCGTGGGTCCACGAGGCATCCCCAAGAAGCGACCTCCAGTGCCCGTCTCCAGCCACCACCGGCTCAAACGACAGAAGCGTCTGCACGCACCCCATCCTGTGCAACTGCGTCGCTCTCCAGTACACGAAGCCGTCCAGAGCGGCCCTTGGCGCTGGAGCGCAGTTTTCGCGCAACGTCCTGGCTTCAGGGTTTTCCCGGTCAACAAATTCGGACAGATCGCGCTCATCGCTGGCCGCGAATTTCCCGGCCACATCCTCCCAGAACCCTCGCAATCTGTCCGGCTGCGCTGAAAGCGCCCAGCATCTTTCCGTTGCCGCCTGCATGGAATTGCCCACGAACGCCACGTCGCGCAGCGGCAAAGCGTCCGGAACAAAATGGATGCGGCTCAGATCTGCGGCCAGAGGAAGGTGAAAGGCTGCACTACGGCCCGCATCCGCAAGGGGCTTTACGGCGTCGGCATCCCAGACGGCGTAGACGAGGCAAGGGTTGTCCAGATTGCCGTACTGCGGAAGAAAAAGATCCGGCCGGTCCACGAACCAGCTCAGGAGGGGCAACTCGCGTTGGCGACAGAACTCGCTGACCAGGCCTTCGCGGTCCAGACCGAGGAGGTTCATGGTCAACAGGAAATCGGGAGCGAACCGATTCACCTCAGCGCGTAAAGTCTCTTCAAGCTCCGCTGCCGAAGAAATTCCGCCCAGAAACAGATAGGCGTGCTCCAGTCCCAGGGCCTGACAACCGGCGATCAATTCGGCCATGAGGTAATGCTTTGCCGATATGAGCAGTATTCTTGGGTGATTGCGCATTGCGGAAGTCATCGGATCGTACCGGGCTCCGTCATCGCCGCCGCGATTTCGCGCCGCTGGCTGTCGCCGCCATACGCAGCGACCGTATGGGCCGCCTGAGCGAGAATATCCGCACCTTGAGGCAATGCCCGCACAGCCCGCTCCAATCCCAGCGCCGCACCCAGCACATCCCCGTCCGCCGACCACCAGCCGTTGCCTCCCCAAGGCACATCGCGCAGCGAATACCCATGCGGCGCATATTCATCCAACTCGACCTGCCGCATGTAATCCCAGCCTCCAAAACCGGTAAAGCCCACGCACAGGCAGCCGCAGGCCATGCCTTCAAGGGACGGGAGCGGGCAGCCTTCGGGGAAGCCCGTGACCAGAAAAACATGGCAGGTACGCAGTGTCTCGGCCACGCCGGGACGGTCCAGGCCATGGATGGGGACCCATTCCACCTTTGCGTGCGGATTTCGTTCCTCGAAAATACGACAGACCTGCTCGGCCAAGGCCTTGTTCTTGCGCGGCATGAAGCCGATGCGCAGCGCTCCATCGGGCTTGGA
>CALMTS010000293.1 GCA_937872685.1 uncultured Desulfomicrobium sp. | reverse complement strand
GCCGTGTCAATGCTCAGGAATTTCCCCTGGAAGCAGGCAGGATAATTAAAGAAAACTCAGAAGAAATTGTGGAGGGAATTCTCGTCTGTTCCAACGAGAACTGCCGCAGCGAGTTCCCGGTTATCGACGGTATTCCGATTATTCTGGCGAATTTAAGAAGCTACATAAGCCAGAACATTTTATCCCTTATTTCCCGGAATGATTTATCTTCAACTATGGAAGGCCTGCTGGGAGACTGTGCGGGACCCGGTACCGCTTTCGATTCCATGCGTCAACATCTCAGCACATACTGCTTTGCTCATTATGGTGATTTGGATGCGGAGCAATCGTTTCGCGAGCAGCAGGGTGCCGGCGCCATTGCCGGTGTATTGGAAAAAAGCGTAGCCTTGCTTAATGAACAAATAAATGGTTGCCTGGTTGATATTGGCTGTTCGGTGGGTAGAACAACCTTTGAAATGGCAAGGCGAAGCGAAGGTCTGGTGCTGGGTGTTGATCTGAATTTCAGCATGCTTAAAGTCGCGAGGGGAGTTATTGAACAGGGAAGGGTGACTTATCCGCTGCGGCAGGAAGGTATCGTATATGAGCGTCGGAGTTTTCCGGTTAATTTTGAAAATCTGAGCAGGATTGATTTCTGGGTATGCGACGCGGTCTCGCTGCCCTTCAGCAAGAATGTTTTTTCGGGCGCCGCCAGCTTTAATGTTCTGGACTGCCTGTGGTCTCCCTATGAACACTTGCGGGAAATTTCCCGCATTCTTCTGCCGCAAGCTAAAGCAATTGTTTCCACCCCCTTCGACTGGTCGGCAAACGTAACGCCAATTGAAGCATGGCTGGGCGGTCATTCGCAAAGGGCGCAGCATAAAGGCTCAGGGAGTGCATTTTTACGCGCTTTATTGAGTTCAGAGAAAAGCCCCGCTGAGTTGCGGCAGCTGGCAATATTGCGGGAAGAAAATGTTCCATGGAATCTGCGTCTCCACAATAGAAGCCTCATGCAATACAAGACTTATTTGATGATATTGCAAAAATCATTGAAGGGAACATTATAAGAAGTATCCGGTAATCCCAATGACATTGTCGTAGATCCGCACTACCCCGGTTCATACGCTCCAGTTTCCATAGAGGCCCTGCCGCGCGCCGGCGTACCGGGCGGCCTCGAGGACCGTCACGTAGTGACGGGGGAGGAAACCCGTCGGTCGCGCCTCAATCTTGTTCATGATCGTCTCATCGGCGAATTGCGGACCGGTCGCAGGAATGACAATGTGCTCGGCGGTGAGACGCCGCGTCCACAAGAAACCTGCTCGATCCGCGTCCGACGCGCAGTTTCCCCAGGCGTTCGGAATTATCACGTATTCGTCCGGCAATCCAATCATGTGTCCGAATTCATGTGCCATGGCGTTCATTACCACGCAATTGTTCTGGTTTGTATATGTCGGGTACAAAACCGCCGACCACTGAGTGATCTGCATAGTGTGATAGTGACCGGTCCCGGCGGCGGGGGTGGTGGAGTTAACATAGTTTGTACCGAGGGGTACAAGCGCATTGCACTGCATCATGATCAGGTTGTTGAGGGCGATTGGTTTTGCTGCGCTCTGGATGTTGATCTTTTGCCGCCAGTTATACGGGTATGACGTATCGATGAAGAACTCGACGTCGTAATCGACCGTGGCATTGTTGATTGTATAGTGCAGTGCGGCGGTCTTGTCCCAGAACGAAACGCAATTAAGCACGGCCAGTGTTGTGGCAGTCTTATCCGCGTTTGACCACGCGCCCGCGCCTGGACCGACGATGAAGTTGAGCACGCAGCGGACGATGACATACACTTTGTGCGCCGTTGTATCGACGATGCAATCGAACGCGACCTTCCGGCAACTCGGATTAAAATCCGGAATCTCGGCCAGTGCGTGGCCGTGGATCGCGGTTCGCAGGGCGGCCACGGTTGGTTTCTTGACGACGAGGCCATTGAACTGGTGATTGCGCGGGTCCAAACCGCTCTGGGTGAGCAGTCGGCAGTTGTGCGGATTGTTGTTTTGCAATTCGCTAAGGCAGTACATGCATACGTAAGCCATAGAAAGCCTCCATTGATTGGAATTTCGTTTTTCAGGAATGGAGTATACGGATGCTTGATCTTGTTATACTCCGAAGTGTTTCGTCCTATATTGCGTAATCATATCCAGAACATGGGATCATCACAGGATGCCCTTGCATTCCGGCTTGCGGACTGAAGCAAGCCGGAATCTGATCACATCGGCGGGACTAGGGCCGTGGCTTATTCAGCGTGGTAAAACGTTCGCGGACAATGTCCTCCACGGCCGGCAGGCAAAGCACACATTCGTCCGTTGCCCAGCTGTCCTTGCTGAAGTCGGAGATCTTGTTGCTCTCGAGCCAGGTCTTCACGAAGATTAAGTGATAGTCCGCAGCAATCTGGAAAAGGAACATGTCCGGAATGCGATCCTCATCGTCATGGCCCGGCAGGTCGTTGGTCATTTCCAGCGAGTATGTACCGTAGGAGCCCTTGGAGGCACCCAATGTGGTCGTGATCTTGCCCTGCATGTCGGCGGCCTTGCTGGGTTCCTTGCATGTATCAATCTGTGGTACGCCGCTGCATAGCGAGCTGCTGCGCCAGATCTCGGCGGAATGCACATGGAAGGGTCTGCCTTTGCCCCAATGCACCTTCAGATCCAGTGGTTCATCTATGCATTTCTTCGCTTTTGTAATCTTGCTTGCATCCGGCAACTGATCGGACTTCCGCAAAACCTTCTGGAAGTAGTTGACCAGGTCATGAAAGGCATCAATGTAGGTCTGACTGTTGTTCCGGGTGATCACCCACTTCTTGTCTTTACTCCAGGACGGAATGTACCTGTACTGGATCCAGGACATGTCGGGCAGATGTCCCATCCAGCCGTGACCGAGAGCGGCGGTGCCGGGAGCGCCGACAAGGTTGGACCCTGACCTGACTCCCCAGAGATGGGTGGTCTCGAAGCCTCGTCCCGTGCCCGTATCAAGCAATATGTCCTGTCCGCCCGGCCGGAGGCAGAACTTGCCGCTGGCATCGTAGTAAGTATTCAAGTACTGGTCGGCCAACCCCGCGAAGTCCTGATGCGCCCAGGTATCAGCGATCACATGGGCGCGCACTCCCACCACCATCTCCTTAAATCTCGTCAAAATGGCCTGGTGCGTGCTGGCTTTCCTGGGCAGCAGGTACTTGGCCGCGGGGGAACACAACAGGATGTCCTCGGCCGCCGCATCATCATTCCAGATGGTTGCAGAGTCCATCACGAGGGCCCTGGAGGCCGGACTCAGAGGCCTTGTCAGGAGCTTCCGGTTCTTAC
>CALMTS010000292.1 GCA_937872685.1 uncultured Desulfomicrobium sp. | reverse complement strand
ACGCCTTCCTTGCCGACCTTGCCCATGGCTTCGGCGATGATGTTGCCGATGGTGGAGTCGTTGTTGGCGGAAATGGTGCCGACCTGGGCGATTTCCTTCTGGTCGCGGGTGGGCTTGGCCAGCTTGTCCAGGCTTCCGATGACGGCCTCGACGGCCTTGTCGATGCCGCGCTTGATGGACATGGGGTTGCGGCCTGCGGCGACCAGCTTGATGCCTTCGGCGAAAATGGCCTGGGCCAGGATGGTGGCGGTGGTGGTGCCGTCACCGGCGATGTCGGAAGTCTTGGAGGCGACTTCCTTGACCATCTGGGCGCCCATGTTCTCGAACTTGTCTTCCAGTTCGATCTCCTTGGCCACGGTCACGCCGTCCTTGGTGATGATGGGGGAACCGAAGGACTTCTCGATGACGACGTTGCGTCCCTTGGGTCCGAGGGTGACCTTGACGGCATCGGCCAGGGTGTCCACGCCCTTTTTCAGTTTTTCACGGGCCTTGGCATCAAACTTGATAATTTTAGCAGCCATGTGTGCGTCTCCTTATGATATGAAAATTAGGCTTCGATTACAGCGAGGATGTCGTCTTCACGCATGATGAGCAGTTCTTCGCCATCGATCTTGATTTCGGTGCCGGCGTACTTGTTGAAGATCACCTTGTCGCCGGTCTTGACGCCCATGGGGATCTGCTTTCCGTCATCGGCGACCTTGCCGGGGCCAGCGGCGACCACTTCACCCTTGATGGGCTTTTCCTTGGCGGAGTCGGGGATGATGATGCCGCCCTTGGTTACCTGTTCCTCTTCGAGACGCTTGACCAGGATACGGTCGTGCAGTGGTCTGAGTTTCATGTTTTTCCTCCAAGATGTTTAAGAATTTCTTCAGAATAGATAAATTTCCTGGCACTCGCCATGGCGGAGTGCCAAAACGCGAACCTGTTCATTCCTCGCCAGTCCGCGCAAGACAGAGGCCCAAATAATCCCTGCCTCAATGAAGTCAAGGGCAGGGATGCAAAAAAAATTCATTCATGGCACGCCGGTTCGGCCGTCATTCCTTCCGTCTTGTGATTCGGAACGAGGCAGGCTATGGTTTCCGCCTTGAAAACGCATTCCCGGGCCTGTCCGGGACGACACCGAAGACAAGGACATCCCATGCTCGACATCAAATTCGTTCGCTCCAACACCGATGACGTCAAGAACGGCCTGCGCAAGCGCCGCAGCAAGCTCGACCTGGAACAGTTCCTGGCCATCGACCAGAAACGCCGCGACCTGCTGCTGGAGGCCGAGGACCTCAAGGCCCGCCGCAACCAGTCGTCCGGCGAAATCGCCCGCATGAAGAAGACCGGGGAGAATGCCGACGGGCTCCTGGCCGAACTGGGGGTCATGTCCACCCGCATCAAGGTGCTGGACGAGGAACTCAAGGAGATCGACAGGCAGACCGAGGAATGGGTCATGTCCATCCCCAACGTCCCCCACCCGTCGGTGCCCGAAGGCGTGGACGACACGGACAACGTGCAGGTCCGCACCTGGGGCGCCAAGCCCGTGCTGGACTTCACGCCCAAGGAGCACTGGGAACTGGGCACGGCCCTGGGCGGCCTCGACTTCGAGACCGCGGCCAAGATCACGGGCAGCCGTTTCGTGCTGCTCAAGGGCTGGGCGGCCCGCATGGAACGCGCGCTGATCAGCCTCATGCTCGATGTGCAGACCATGGAGAACGGCTACGACGAGGTCATGCCGCCGGTCATCGTCAACCGCGAGAGCCTCATGGGAACCGGGCAGCTCCCGAAATTCGAGGAGGACCTCTTCCGCCTGGGCGACTCCAACTACTATCTCATCCCCACGGCCGAGGTCCCGGTGACCAACATCTACCGGGACACGACCCTGGCCGAATCGGACCTGCCCATCGCCCACTGCGCCTACACCGCCTGTTTCCGGTCCGAGGCGGGCTCCTACGGCAAGGACACCAAGGGCATGATCCGTCAGCACCAGTTCGACAAGGTGGAGCTGGTGCGTTTCGTCCATCCGGACACCTCCTACGACGAGCTGGAAAAACTCCTTGGCCACGCCGAGAGCATCCTGCAGAAGCTGGGCCTGCACTACCGGGTGGTCACGCTCTGCGCCGGAGATTTGGGCTTTTCTTCCGCAAAGACTTACGATATAGAAGTTTGGTTGCCCGGACAGGACAAGTATCGCGAGATCTCGTCCTGCTCCAACTTCGAGGACTTCCAGGCCCGCAGGGCCGGAATCCGCTACAAGCCGGCTGCCTCCAAGAAGAGCAGGCTTGTGCACACCCTGAATGGCTCGGGTCTGGCAGTAGGCCGGACAATGGTAGCGATTCTGGAGAATTACCAGCAGGCCGACGGGTCCGTCATCGTGCCCGAAGCCCTGCGTCCGTACATGAACGGACAGGAAAAGATCGAACTGAAAAAAGACTGATTTCCGGCTTGACAAGCAGATGGCCCGCCTATAGAAGCGTCTTCTCTTTCGGGCCGTTAACTCAGACGGTAGAGTATCTGCCTTTTAAGCAGAGAGTCGAAGGTTCGATCCCTTCACGGCCCACCAAAAATTTGCGTCCCCATCGTCTAGTGGCCTAGGACGGCGGCCTCTCACGCCGCTAACAGGGGTTCAAACCCCCTTGGGGACGCCACTTTTTTTCTTGACGCAAAACCTGCGTCCCCATCGTCTAGCTAGGTCCAGGACACCGGCCTTTCACGCCGATAACA
>CALMTS010000291.1 GCA_937872685.1 uncultured Desulfomicrobium sp. | reverse complement strand
AGGGAGCCGCGCAGGCACACGCCGCCGGCGATGGTGAAGAGCGAGAAGAGCAGGACGATGAACGAGATGTATTCCAGCAAAAGCGTGTGGGCCACGGAATACAGGGCCAGGTCGAACCCGTGCACGACGGCGAAAGGCACCAGGAAAGCGAGCCCCCAGAACGCGGAGACCTTGCCGTAGTGGTGATGCCAGAAGTGCGGGATGGCCAGGGGCATGACGGCGATGGAAAGGAGCATGCAGGCGAAGGGCACGACCCAGAGCACGCCCAGTTCCTTCCCTATTTCTTCGGCTGCATGGTGCAGGTCCCCGCCCGCGGCCCATGCTTCAGGCAACGCGCCAAACACTCCCAGGCCGATGGCGGCCAGGCAAAAAAACCAGACAAAACTTTTTCGCATCCGATGTTCTCCTTTTCGGCCGCCGCCGGAGCGACAGCCAGGTCGTTTGCGGCGGAGAGCGGAGAGCATCACCAGCGATGCCCTGCCACCACCCTCACCAAGGAAGTGGTCAATAAGGCCAGGTCCTGGTCTTCCGTGATATAAGGAGGCATCACGTACACCAAACGGCCAAAGGGACGAACCCAGACGCCCTCTGCCACAAAAGCGGTCTGAATTTCGGCCATGCGCACCGGCTCCCTGAGCTCCACCACACCGATGGCGCCAAGGATGCGCACGTCCGAAACGTAGGACAAATTTCGGCATGGGGCAAGGCCGGCGGCCAGGGAACGCTCGATCCGCGCCACTTGCGCGGCCCAGTCGTTCTCCATGAGCAGCTCGAGGGAGGCATTGGCCACCGCGCAGGCCAGGGGATTGCCCATGAACGTCGGCCCATGCATGAATACGCCGGGCGTTCCGGCACACACGCCCTCGGCCACGCGATCCGTGGCCAGGGTCGCGGCCAGGGTCATGTAGCCGCCCGTCAGGGCCTTGCCCAGGCACATGATGTCAGGGCTCACCCCGGCGTGCCCGCAGGCGAAGAGCCGTCCCGTGCGCCCGAATCCAGTGGCGATCTCATCGGCGATGAGCAGCACGTCGAAGGCGTCGCACAGCTCCCGCACGCGCTGCAGGAACATCGGATGGTAAAAGTGCATTCCGCCCGCCCCCTGCACCACGGGCTCGAGAATCACGGCCGCGATCTCCCGGTGGTGGCGCTCCAGGGCCTCGTGCATGGGGGCGATGTCCGCCTCATCCCAGTCGCCGTCGAACCGGCAGCGGGGCCTGGGCACGAAATGGTGGCGAGGAAGGACGCCCGCGAAGATCTCGTGCATCCCGTTCACCGGGTCGCAGACGCTCATGGCGGCGAAGGTGTCGCCATGGTAGCCGCCCCGGATGGTCAGCAGGCGGTTCTTTTCGCTGCGCCCCCGGCATATCCAGAACTGGAAGGCCATCTTGATGGCCGCCTCCACGGCAACGGAGCCGGAGTCCGCCAGGAAGACCTTGGTCAGGGGCGCGGGCGTGAGCCCGACCAGCTTCCGGCAGAGTTCCACGGCAGGCTCGTGGGTCAGCCCCCCGAACATGACATGGGCCATGCGCGAGAGCTGGTCCGTGACCGCGGCGTTGAGGGCCGGATGGTTGTACCCGTGGACGGCCGCCCACCACGATGACATGCCGTCGACAAGCTCCCGGCCGTCGGCGAGCTTCAGCCGCACGCCCGAGGCCGAGACCACCTCGCGCACGGGCAGGGGGCTGGTCGTCGAGGTGTAGGGATGCCAGACATGCTGGCGGTCGAAATCAAGAAGGTCGTTTGTCATATGCGCACCGGCGGTTCTCGTGGTTACGGGAGAATTGCGCTTCCCGCCCGCTTGGGCTAGCAGCACGTGGACACGAGGAAACACATGACCGCTATTCCCCAGGAATTCAATCTTCAATCCTACGACTTCGACCTGCCTGAATCCCAGATCGCCCAGGACCCGGCCGAAAATCGCGGAGCGTCGCGCCTGCTGGTGCTGGACCGCGCAACCGGCGAACTGCGCGACTGCATGTTTTCGGACATCGCCACGCTGCTCCCCCGGGACGCGCTCATGGTCGTCAACAATACCAGGGTCCTCCCGGCGCGGCTCATCGGCCGCAAGGAGTCCGGCGGCAAGGCCGAATTCCTGCTGCTGACGCCCATGTCCCTGATCGAGGCCGAGGCCGGACCCGACGGCCGGAAGACCGCCGTGGCCGAAGGCCTGCTCAAGGCGTCCAAGGGACCCAGGCCGGGCGAAACGCTTCATTTTCAAGACCTGGAACTGGTGGTTCTGGAGAAAGGCGAATTCGGCCGGAGCAGGGTCAGGCTCGGATGGCGGGGCGAGCTGGCCGACCATTTCCTGCAGCAGGGACACATCCCGCTGCCGCCCTACATCCACCGCGAGGACAGGGCCGAGGACCGCGACCGCTACCAGACCGTCTATTCCCGCGAGGACAAGCTCGGCTCCGTGGCCGCGCCGACTGCCGGGCTGCATTTCACGCCGGCGATCATGGCCGCCCTGGCCGAACAGGGCGTCAGCATGGCCGAGGTCACGCTCTACGTGGGCTACGGGACCTTCAGCCCGGTTCGCTGCGAGGACATCCGCGAGCACGTCATGCACGCCGAATACGCCGAAGTGCCCGAGGCAACCGCGCAGGCCGTCGCCCGCGCCAAGGCCGAAGGCCGGCCCGTGGTGGCCGTGGGTACGACCACGACCAGGACCCTGGAAAGCATGGCGTCCATCCTCGGGGAAATCGGCCCGTTCCGGGGCTGGACGGACATCTTCATCCGGCCCGGATACCGCTTCAAAGTGGTTGACCAACTCATCACCAACTTCCACTTGCCCCGCTCATCCCTAATCATTATGGTCAGCACACTCGCGGGCAGGCGACAGATTATCGATGCATACAACCACGCGGTTCGCCAGGGTTTTCGCTTCTTTTCCTATGGCGACGCAATGCTCATCCGATAATCCCGCCCACGTCCGTTAACGTCATCCCCCCCGTGGAGGTTTTCCATGCCAAGCAGAGTCGAGTTCCGGGAGGATCGCTGCAAGGGCTGCCTGCTCTGCACCGAAGTCTGCCCGACCGGCATCATCCAGCAATCGAGCCGGTTCAACCAGAAGGGGTACAAGGTCACCGAGATCGCCCCCGACAGAATGAACGAGTGCAAGGGCTGCGCCTTCTGCGCCATGATGTGCCCGGACTACGCCATCAACGTCTTCACGACGAAGCAGGCTAAAGGAGGCAGGAAATGAGCACCCCCAAGCGCATCTTCGTCAAAGGCAACGAAGCCATCTCCCGCGGCGCCCTGGCTGCGGGCATGAAATGTTTCTTCGGCTATCCCATCACGCCGCAGAACGACATCCCCGAGTTCCTGTCCTCGGCCCTGGTCGAGGCGGGCGGCGAGTTCGTACAGGCCGAGAGCGAGGTGGCTGCCGCCAACATGCTCATGGGCGCGGCGGCCTGCGGCATCCGGGCCATGACCTCCTCGTCGAGCCCCGGCATGTCCCTCAAGCAGGAGGCCATCTCCTACATGGCCGGCAGCGAGATTCCCGGCGTCATCGTCAACGTCAGCCGCGGCGGCCCGGGTCTTGGCGACATCGGGCCGTCCCAGGGCGACTACTTCCAGGCCGTCAAGGGCGGCGGCCACGGCGACTACAAGCTGCTGGTCCTGGCCCCGGGAACCGTGCAGGAAGCCTATGACCTGACCATGAAAGCCTTCGACCTGGCCTTCAAATACCGCAATCCCGTCCTGGTCCTGGCCGACGCCATCATCGGCCAGATGAAGGAGCCGGTTGTCCCGCGGGTGCCGGAAAACCGCGATCCCGAAGAAGGACAGGACTGGGGCCTGCAGGGCGCCAAGGGGCGCGATCCGCGCCTGATCAAGTCCCTGTTCCTCGACGACGGCGCCCTGGCCGATCAGAACCTGAAGCTGCAGGCCAAATACAAGGCCATGCAGGCCGAAGTTGACCAGGAGCTGTTCCTGACCGAAGACGCCGAACTCATCGTCGTGGCCTTCGGCTCCATCGGCCGCATCGCCAAGAGCACCATCCGCAAGTTGCGGGCCCAGGGGCACAAGGTCGGCCTCGTCCGCCCCATCACCCTGTTCCCGTTCCCCTCGGAAGTGCTCCTGGACCTGGCGAAGCAGGGCAAGCGCTTCCTGACCATCGAGCACAACATGGGGCAGATGGTCGAAGACGTGCGCCTGGCCATCCGGACCGTGGCGGATTCGGCGTTCCATGCCCAGCTGCCGGGCAACCTGCCGACCCCGGACGATTTCGAAGAACCCATTCTGAAGGCGCTGGAGGGCTGAGCATGACCCAGGAAATTCGCGTCACCAACTATCCCGAGGTCCTCACCGACCGGCCCACCCACTACTGCCCCGGCTGCCACCACGGCACGGCGCACCGGCTCGTGGCCGAGGCCATCACCGATCTTGGCCTGGTGGACAACACCATCCTCATCGGCTCCATCGGCTGCTCGGTCTTCATCTACAACTACCTGACGCTGGACGCCATCGAATCGCCCCACGGCCGCGCCCCTGCGGTAGCCACGGGCGTCAAGCGCGCCCGGCCGGACAAGATCGTCTTCACCTACCAGGGCGACGGCGACCTGGCCTCCATCGGCATGGCCGAGATCATGCACTGCGCCAATCGCGGCGAGAACATCACCACGATCTTCGTCAACAACACGGTCTACGGCATGACCGGCGGCCAGATGGCCCCCACCACCCTGGTGGGCCAGAAGACCACCACCTGCCCCGGCGGCCGCTGCCGCGAAAACGAGGGCATGCCCATCCGCATGACCGAGATCATCGCGTCCCTCGGCGGCGTGGCCTTTGCCGAACGCGTGGCCGTGAACAACGTCAAGAACATCATGAAGGCCAAGAAGGCCGTGGCCAAGGCTTTCGAATACCAGACGAAGGAGATCGGCTTCTCCTTCGTGGAGATTCTGGCCACCTGCCCGACCAACTGGCGCATGACGCCGCTGCAGGCCAACAAACGCATCGAAACGGAAATGATCCCCTACTTCCCCCTGGGCAACTACAAAGACGTGCTGGCAAAGGAGGAGAAATGAGCATTTATCAGGATGCAATCATCGCCGGGTTCGGCGGCCAGGGCGTCATGCTCATCGGCAATCTCCTGGCCTACGCAGGCATGGATGCGGGGCTCAACGTCACCTACATCCCGGTTTACGGGCCTGAAATGCGCGGCGGCACGGCCAACTGCACCGTCGTCGTTTCCGACGACGTCATCGGTTCGCCCATCATCCGCTCGCCCGTGAGCCTCATCATCATGAACGGCCCCTCCCTGGACAAGTTCCAGTCCCGGTTGCAGGACGGCGGGACGCTCATCCTCAACTCGTCCCTCATCGACCCGGCCAAGACCGAAAAGGACCGGGTCAAAGTCTATGCCGTGCCGGTCAACGAAATCGCCGACGGACTGGGCAACACCCGCATGGCCAACATGGTGGCCATCGGCGCCTACGTACAGGCCACGGGGGTCCTCCCCGTCAAACAGGTCCAGGACAGCCTCACGTCCGTCATCTCGGAGCACTACAGCCACATGATCCCCAAGAACGCGGCGGCCATCCAGGCCGGCGCGGACTATGTCATCGCCAACGGCCGCTACGTGTAGCCATTCCGGGGCCCTCCGGGGCCCCTTTCCTTGCGCCTTACGCCACCCGAACCGCCCGAGGTGCGACCATGCTTCTTCTCGGCATCATCGGCCACCCCCTCTCGCACACCCTGAGTCCGGTCCTGCACAACTGGGGCTTCCGCGAACTGGGCATCCCTGCGTCCTACCACGTATGGGACACGCCTCCTGAGAAGCTCCCCGCCTTCATGGCCGCGCTGCGCACCCTGCCCATCCACGGAGCCAGCGTGACCATCCCGCACAAGGAACCGGTCATGAACCTCGTGGACAGGCTGACGGACAACGCCCGCGAAATCGGGGCCGTCAACACCTTGTATTGGGACGAAGGCAAGCTCTGGGGGGAAAACACCGACGTGACGGGCTTCATGGCCCCGCTGCAGGAGCGCGGGACGCCGCCGGGCACGGTGCTCGTCCTCGGCGCGGGGGGGGCGGCGCGCGCGGCGGTCTGCGGCCTGCACCGGGCCGGGTGGAAAGTGCACCTGTCCGCCCGCACCGGCGCCCGGGCTGACCGGCTGGCCCACTCCTTCCAGGCGGAACACGTTCCATGGAGCGAACGGCACTCCCTGCGCCCGGACCTGCTGGTCAACACGACCCCCCTGGGCATGTCCGGCCCGTTTCAGGGCCTCTCGCCATGGAAGCACAGCCTGCAGGGCATCGCCCTGGTCTACGACCTCGTTTACAATCCCAAGGAAACCCCGCTGCTGGCCCAGGCTGTCCGCGAGGGAGTGGACGTCATCCCCGGCCTGCCCATGTTTGCAAACCAGGCCCTGGCCCAGTTCGAGCGCTGGACGGGCAAACGATTCCCGCTCCCCAAGGCGCTCGCCCTGCTGGAGGAAACCCTGGCGGCCAGGAGCAAGGCATGATCCGCTGCCCCTGGGTCGACCTGTCCAAGGAGGACTACGTCCGCTACCACGATGAGGAATGGGGCGTTCCGGTCCATGACGACCGGGTCCTCTTCGAGTACCTGACCCTGGAATCTGCCCAGGCAGGACTGTCCTGGTACACGATCCTGCGCAAGCGTGAGGGGTACCGGGCAGCCTTCGCCGGGTTTGACGCCCAGGCCGTGGCACGCTTCACCGCCACCGACGTGGAGCGCCTCATGCAGGACCCGGGCATCATCCGTAACCGCCGCAAAATCGAAGCTTGCGTTTCCAATGCCCGCGCATACCTCGACGTGCGTGAAGGTTTCGGCTCCTTCGACTCATACCTGTGGAGATTCGTCGAAGGCCGGCCCATTGTCCATGACATCCGCACGCTGAGCGACTATCCCGTGACCACGCCCGAATCGGAAGCCCTGGCGCGGGATCTGAAAAAACGGGGGTTTTCCTTCCTCGGCCCGACCACCTGCTACGCGTTCATGCAGGCTGTGGGCCTGGTCAACGATCACAGCCTGGACTGTTTCCGCCGTCGGGAACTGGCAGGCCAGAGTTCCTGCATCCCCTGACATCAGCCGCCCGGGACTGACCGAAATCAAATTTGTTCTGGCTTTGCCTCAAAGAACTGTCTATTATTGATACGGTTTATTTCTCCGAAAGAAGAACGGACACTTTCGCCTCTACCCGGAGGGATGCACAATGAGCTTCACGGAACTGCGCAAATTCGTCGCCCCGGAGACCATATTCGGCGTCGGCGCGTTGCTCGTTGCCGGGCAGTACGCCAGCAAATTCGGCGTGACGCGGCCCCTCGTGGTAACCGACCCGGGACTCATCGAAGCCGGATGGGCCGGCAAGGTCATGGAGAGCCTGGCGGCCTTCGATATCGAGGGGGTGATCTTTTCCGCGGTCTCCCCAAATCCCAGGGCCGAAGAGGTCATGGCCGGAGCGCTGGCCTACATGGAAAACGGCTGCGACGGGATCGTGGCCGTGGGCGGAGGCAGCCCCATGGACTGCGCCAAGGGCATCGGCATCGTGGTCTCCAATGGCGGTCACATCCTCGACTACGAGGGCGTGGACAAGATCATCGTGCCCATGCCGCCGCTGATCTGCATCCCGACAACGGCCGGGACCTCGGCCGACGTTTCCCAGTTCGCCATCATCAACGACACCGAGCGCAAAACAAAGATCGCCATCATCAGCAAGACCATCATTCCCGATGTGGCCCTGATTGATCCGCAGACCCTGACCACCAAGAGCCCCTACCTCATCGCCTGCACCGGCATGGACGCAATAGCCCATGCCATCGAGGCCTTCGTCTCCAGTGCCCACTCCGCCATGAGCGATTTGCACGCCCTGGAAGCCATCCGCCTCGTGCACGGCAACCTGCTGGAGTCGCTGCGACATCCCGAGGATATGGAACTGCGCGCCAAGACCATGCTCGGCAGCATGCAGGCCGGGCTGGCCTTCTCCAACGCGAGCCTGGGCGCCGTGCACGCCATGGCGCACAGCCTGGGAGGCTACAGGGACCTGCCCCACGGCGAATGCAATGCCGTGCTGCTGCCGCATGTCATCGACTTCAACTTTCCCGCGGCGCCCGAACGTTTCAAGGTGATCGCGGAAACCATGGGATTGGACAGCCGGGGCATGAGCACCAGCGAAATCCGCAGCTGGCTCCTGCACTCCATGATGGAATTGCGTGCCGCGCTGGGCATCCAGGAACACCTGAGCGCCAAGGGCATCCGGGTCGACGACATTCCCGTGCTTTCGGAGAAAGCTGTCCTTGACCCCTGCCTGGTGACCAATCCCAAAACCGCAACCACGCGCGACATTCAAGTCATCTATGAAGAAGCGACCTGACGAGCCGATGAACGACCCGACATCCCTGCGCGACAAGATCGTGGGTTTGAGCGAGTCTTCGGGCCGCAAGAGCTACTATCCCATGCTGCAGCAGAAGATCAGGGAGCTGCAGACCGAGATTTCGGAACGGAGGCGGGCCGAAAACAGGCTGCGCGAGACCCTGGAGCGCATCGCGCGCCAGCAGGCCGCCATTGCCGGCATCTCCACCCACCCCGATGTCTTTCATGGTCGATTGGCCGAAGCTGCGCCTATGATGACCGAACGCACGGCGCACGCCCTGGACGTGGCCCGCTCCAGCCTCTGGATCATGCAGGGGGACCGGCTATGCTGCATGGACAAGTACGACGCCCCCGGCGATGCGCACACCTCGGGCCAATGCCTGGACTGCTCCAAATACCCAGAATATTTCGATGCAATCCGCAAGGAAGCCATCGTCGCCAACGAAGCCCTCGAAGACCCCCGAACCCGCAGCTTCTCCCTCAAATACCTCCAGGCCTACGGCATCGCAGCCATGCTCGACGTTCCCGTGCTTATCGACGGGGAGCTGGCGGCGGTCATCTGCTTTGAGCATGTCGAAACGCCGCGGATCTGGCAGCCGGACGAAGTCACCTTCGCCGGCCGCATCGCCGACCAGGTCGCCCTGATTCTGGGCAACCAGCGCAGACGGTTGGCAGAGGAGCGGCTCCGGGAGGCCCATACCGACCTGACACGAAATTTTCGCTTCACCGAGGTGCTCCTCGACGCCATCCCCATCCCCCTGTTTTACAAAAATTCCGATCTGCGCTTCCTGGGGTGCAACCGCGCCTTCACCGAACTCATGGGCATCGACGCGGACGAGATCCAGGGCAGGACCTCCCACGATTTCTGGCCCGACCTGGCCCCCTCTTACGAAGAGCAGGATCGCAACCTGCTGAACGGTGCCGGCAGGAGCACCTACGAAGCCAAAGTCCGCGACAAGAACGGAGAGTTCCGGGAAGTGATCTTTGCCAAACAGGTCTTTTTCGACGAGCGCAACCGGACGGACGGCATCATCGGTTCTTTCGTGGACATCACGGAGCGCAACCGTTCGGAAAAAGAGTCGCAGCGCCTGCGCACCTTGCTCTCCAACATCATCAACTCCATGCCCTCCATGCTCATCGGCGTGGACGCCGACGGCCGCATCGCCCAATGGAACCAGAGGGCCGCACTGGTCACGGGGGTGGACGAAGAACAGGCGAGGGGACGGCAGCTGGATCAGGTCGTGGCCTGGCTCAGCCCGGAAATGCGCAGAATCCGGCAGTCCATCGCCAGCAAAAAACCGCTTTTCGAGGGCAAGATACGCAGAATCGAGGAAGGGGAGACCATCTTCGAGGATGTGACCATCTACCCCCTGATCACCAACGGCGTGGATGGCGCGGTCATCCGCATCGACGACGTGACGGACAAGGTCCGCATCGAGGAAGTGCTGGTCCAGTCTGAAAAGATGCTCTCCGTAGGCGGGCTCGCCGCCGGGATGGCGCATGAGATCAACAATCCCCTGGCGTCCATCATGGGCAACGCCCAGGTCCTGGAAACCCGCCTCATGCAGCCCCTGCCGCAGAACACGGCCGCGGCGCAGGATGCCGGCATCACTATGGAGGCATTGCGGACCTATCTGAACCTGCGCGGCATACCTAAAATGATCCAATCCATCCGGGGTTCCGGGGCGCAGGCGGCGCAGATCGTCAGCAACATGCTGAGCTTCAGCCGCAAGAGCGATTCCGTACTGGCCCCTGAGGACGTCAGGTCACTCCTGGACAAGACTCTGGAACTGGCCTGCACTGACTACAACCTGAAGAAAAACTACGATTTCAAGAAAATCCGGATTTTGCGGGAATTTGACCCCGACCTGCCGAAGATCATGGGCTCTTCGAGCAAGCTGCAGCAGGTGTTCCTGAACCTGCTCCGCAACGGGGCCGAAGCCATGGGAGAAAAGAGCTTCCCGGAAGGGGACGGCCCTCGATTCATCCTTCGGGCGCACAGGAACCCGCCATGGGTCCGGGTCGAGGTGGAGGACAACGGGCCAGGGCTGGAAGAATCCGTGCGCAAGCGCATCTTCGAACCCTTCTTCACCACCAAGCCCGTGGACAAGGGAACGGGACTCGGGCTGTCCGTATCCTATTTCATTATCACAGAAGAGCATTGCGGCATGATGAGCGTACAGACCGCCATGGGCAAATGGACGCGCTTCATCATCGACCTGCCCACAGCACCCGAATACAAATAAAAACGGCAGGCCTGGGGCCTGCCGCAACTCGAAAGACGAGAGAGATTCGCGATTATCTGGAGTAAACCATGAGCTGGTCGCCAGGGCGGATGTGATCGTTGTCGGCCAGCTTGTTCCAGCTGCGCAGCTCCGCAGTGGTTACACCGAAACGCTTGGCGATGTTCCACAGACTGTCACCGGGGCGAACCTTGTAACTGACCAGCTCCTGCCGAACGGCTTCCGCCTGGGCCCGGTTCTCCTTGGTCTGCGCGCTGCCCGCGTCGGGCACGAACAATTTCTGGCCGGCCCTGATCACCGAGGATTTGCTCAGGCCGTTGGCTCGCAAAAGGGTCGCGGTGTCAGTCTGAAACTGCCGGGCAATGGACCACAACGTGTCCCCCTGCCGCACCACGTAATTGGCCCGCTTGGATGCCCATTCTTTGGCATCCGCCGCGGCCGGGACCCCGGAAAAATCGCCGGGAACCAGAAGCGTCTGCCCAACGCTGAGCTTCTTGACCGTGTTGCTCGCCTGCAGCGCCTTGACCGAAATGTTGAACTTCCTGGCGACGCCCCACCACGTGTCGCCGGGCTTGACCCGGTAGGACGCATAGTCCGCACGCTTGGGGGCTGCGGGACGCTTCAGGAAATCCTCGGCCCTGGCCACGAGATGCCCGGGCACGGCGACGCGCACGGTGCGGGGGATCTGTTGCTTGCGCAGGGCGGGATTGAGTTCGCGGAACGACTTCCAGTCCAGGCCGAGGCTTCCGGCCAGTTCAAGCAGGTCGGTATGAGGCTTGGCCTTCAGTTGTACGGGGGCAGGGGTTCTTTTTTCGAGATCGAGCGGCTCAAAGCCCAGCTTCTCCAGATTTCTGGCGACCTTGACCAGGGCCAAAAACTTGGGGACATAGAGCTTGGTCTCCTTCTTCAGGTCTTCCGAAGCCTTGCACAGGCTGAAATAATCCTCGCAGCCGGTCTTTTTCAAGGCGCGGCCGATAGCGCCCTCGCCCGCATTGTAGGCAGCCAGGGCCAACGCCCAGTCCCCGAAATCCGCGTGCAGCTTCTTGAGATACCTGATGGCCGCTTCGGTGGACTTGTACGGATCGCGCCGTTCGTCCACCCAGTCATCCACGATCAACCCGTAATTCCGTCCGGTGGTGGGCATGAACTGCCAGATGCCCCCGGCCCCTGCATGGGACGCCGCAAAGGGGTTGAAACCGCTCTCCGCAAAAGGCAGGTAGCTCAGTTCCTCGGGCAGGCCCTCGGCCAGAAAACGCTTGCGTATGTGCGGCAGGTAGCGCTGGGCCCGTTTGAGCCAGCCCTCCATGGTGCTGCGCTGGACGTGGGTGTAGAAGTGAAAATAGCGCTGGACATCCGCATTATCATCGGTATCCAGGCCGACAGGGAACGACAGTTCCGTGTCGAGAATTTTCTGCTCCTCAGCGGACAGGCCATCGCCATCGGGGAGGTCCTCGCGGCCCT
The DNA here is from genome assembly GCA_937872685.1 of uncultured Desulfomicrobium sp. Taxonomy (GTDB): domain Bacteria; phylum Desulfobacterota; class Desulfovibrionia; order Desulfovibrionales; family Desulfomicrobiaceae; genus Desulfomicrobium. The sequence continues at coordinate 14,210 of CALMTS010000291.1, read as the reverse complement.
GCAGGACATCGACGGCATCGACATCCTCGTCAGGGGCGGAAGCTTCCAGTGTGTTTTCGTCGGACGCGGCCGATGCATCCGGCCCTTCTCCGACATCCCGCGTCGCTTCCGCACCCGGACCGACAGAGACCGGGCTTTGGGCCTGCTTGGCGGGCATACACCCGGCAACGGCCAGCAGAACGATGAGCAGGATTACTCGTATATCAGCTGTCAAAACAATCTCCTGGTCAAATGTTGGCCCCTGAAGCGCAAAAAAAACGCTCCAGCGAGATCGAGCATTTTGTCCTGCTACAGAAAAAAAACCCGAATTGCAAACCCGACATCATGACTCACCAGGGATCGAACATGAACGAAAACAAAGACCGCCAAGACCATCTCACCCCCGGGCGCAAGCCGGTTCTCGAACTTCTCCGCAACCGTCCGGACAGCCTCGACACGGTCTTTCTGGCCGAAGACGCGCCAGGGCTCGGCGAGATCGTCGGCACGTGCCGTGAAGCCGGAGTGCGCTTCCGCAAGGTGCGGCGCCCGGAGCTGGACCGCATGTTTTCCGGCAACCATCAGGGAGTGGTGGCCCGGCTGCGCGGACGGCGGCTGGTGGACCTGGACAGTCTCATCGCCACGGTTGCGGACAGCCCTTTTCCCGTCATTCTGGCCCTGGACCAGGTGCAGGACCCGGGCAACGTCGGCACCCTGGCCCGCACCCTGCTGGCCCTTGGCGGAGCCGGCCTGCTCTTCCCCCGCGACCGCACCGCCTTCATAGGGCCCGCGGCGGCCAAGGCGGCGGCCGGAGCCTTGGACAGCCTGCCGCTGTGCCAGGTGGTGAACCTGGCCCGCGCGCTGGACGAATGCGCCGAGGCGGGCCTCGCCATCTATGGCTCGGCCGCAGGGCCCGGCAGCACGGACCTCTTCGCTGCCAGGCTGGATTTTCCGGCGGTGCTGGTGCTGGGCAATGAAGACAAGGGGATGCGGCCGAACGTGGGCAAACGCTGTTCGGCAATGCTCTCGATCCCCATGCAGGGGGGCTTCGACTCTCTGAACGTGGCCCAGGCGGGGGCCATGATCATGACCGAGATGCTGCGCAGGCGGGGCTGATCGAAGGGATTATTTGATGTACTGCGGGAAGTTCAGGAACACGTCCTGCGTGAAGGTGATCATCTTGTCCATGATCCACGGGAATGAGATCAGGAGCGCCAGAAAAACGGCGATGATCTTGGGCACGAAAGTCAGGGTCATTTCCTGAATCTGCGTTGCGGCCTGCAGGATGCTGACCAGCACGCCAACCCCGAGCCCTACGCCCAGCATGGGCAGGGCGATGGCCAGGGTCAACTCGATGGACTGGCGCGCAAAACCGATGACGAATTCGGGGGTCATATTTTCTACTCCTTTGTACGGGGCTACACGAAACTGTTTACAAGGGAGCCGATAATCAGGTTCCAGCCGTCGACCATGACGAAAAGCAGAATCTTGAACGGCAGCGAGACCATGACCGGCGGCAGCATCATCATGCCCATGGAGAGCAGGATGCTGGCCACGACCATGTCGAGAATAAGAAACGGGATATAGATCAGAAACCCGATCTGAAACCCTGTCTTGAGTTCGCTGATGACGTAGGCCGGCACAAGGATCATGGTCGGGACGTCGTCCTTGGTCTGCGGCCTCTCAAGGCCCGTAATGGAGAAGAAAACAGACAGGTCCTTTTCCCGCGTGTGCTTGAACAAAAATGTCCGAAGCGGCGTTTCCGCCCGCGTCAACGCAACGTCATATGCAATCTCTTCCTTCAGGTACGGCTGCAGGGCCGCATCGTTGATGGCTCGCCCCGTAGGCATCATGATGACCACGGTCATGAAGATGGCCAGGGCCGCCAGAACTTGGTTCGGCGGCATCTGCTGGGTGCCCATGGCCTGACGAAGGAAATGGAAGACGATGATGATGCGCGTGAAGGACGTGACTGTCAGAATGATGGCCGGAGCCAGGGACAGCACCGTCAGCAGAGCCATGATCTCCAGCGCAACGGCCACCTTCTGGGGCTCGGCCTGGGTGCTGGAGAGGGAAAGGGAAAGGGAGGGGACGCTCGGGACATCCGCGGCGAACACCGCCAGGGGAAACAGGACGAAGAGGCTAGGGAGTAGAATCCTCGCTGCTTTCACGGTCCAATGCGGTCTGGAAATCCGGGGTGGGGTCATGGTCTGCCTTGTGCTCCGCGATCAGGTTGATGCCGGCGTCGGTCACGCCCAGCACCAAGAGCCTATTCAAGAAGCGGACCACCACCAGCTGCTTTCGCGGCCCCAGGGCGACGCGCTCCTCAACCTTCAAGGAGCCCGAACCGCGCCCCTGCAGGCGGGCCGCCACGCCGTATCGCTTCAGAAGCGCCATGGCCAAAAAAATGAGCGCCAGGATAAGGAGCAGCGCGGCGGCCATCTTGACCGAGGCCAGCCCAAGCCCTGCCCCGGCGCCTGTCAATGTTGCGTTATCCAAGCTGCTTCACCCGTTCGATGGGGCTGATGATGTCCGTCAGGCGCACGCCGAACTTTTCATTGATGACCACGGCCTCGCCACGCGCGACGAGCTTGCCGTTGACCAGGATCTCCAGGGGCTCCCCGGCCAGCTTGTTCAGTTCGATGACCGAGCCCTGCCCGAGCTGCAGCAGCTCGTTGATGAGGAGCTTGGTGCTGCCGAGCTGGGCCGAAACCTCCAGCGGGATGTCCAGAATGAAATCCAGGTCCTTGCGGAGCCCTTCAACTTTGGGGGCCTTGGCTTCGGCCGTCAAATCTTTGTATTCGAAATCCCGGCTCTGGGACGCGAGCTGCTTCTGCTTCTTCTCGCGCTGGATCTTGCTTTCCTCCTCGTCGGCCAGGGCCTTGGCCCATTCCTCGGCCAGGGCCTGGTCGGACCCGCCCTTGTCCTGCTCCTGAAGCGCTGCGCTCCAGGCGTCGGCCAGCTCCTGGTCGCCCTTGCCGCCGGCCTCGGCGGCGTTCTGCTGTTCGAGGGCTGCAGCCCATTCCGCCGCCAGTTTGTCCTGATCTTCGACCATACCGTACCCCTAGTAATTGAGTTCCTGTTCCTTGACGACCTTGAAGGCCTTGTTTCCCTTGACAAAACCCGGCTGGCCCAAAAATTTGAGGATGCCCTGGATGCGGGCCGTAAGCATATCGTCCTCATCCTGATCCAGAAGCAGAATATCCCCGACCTTCAGGTCAAGGAGCTGGCGTCCGGTCATCTGCGCCGTGCCGAAGGTCACGGCCACGTCCACCGGAGTCTCCATGAGCCTGTCCCGAAAACGCGATATCCAGGCGTGGTCGATCTCCAGGCGCTCCGTCTGGAAGGCGGCGTAGAGCTTGGACCTGATGGGCTCGATGGTGGCGTAAGGCAAGGCCAGGACCATTGAACCCAGGGCGTTTTCCAATTCCACCTCGAAGGAAATGACCACGACCACGTCGCTGGGAGGGACGATGGTGGCGAACTGCGGATTGATCTCCGAACGCAGCAATTCGATGCTGACCTCGTGGACCGGCCGCCAGGCATCCTCGAGGTTGGCCAGGATGATCTTGACCACCTTGATGATGATGGACTGCTCGATGGGCGTGAAATCCCGGCCTTCGATCTTGGGCTGGCTCCCCGCCCCGCCGAAGAAGTTCTCCACCAGGGAGAATACCAGGCGGGTGTCGACCACCAGCAGGGCGTTGCCGCGCAGAGGGTCGATCTTGAAAATGTTGATGCTCGTGGGCACCGGCAGGGAGCGCATGAAATCCCCGAACTTGGACATGTCGATGGAGATGGGGTTCACGTCTACCCGCTTGCGCATGGTGTTGGCCAGGGCGCTGGTGCAGAGCCGGGAGAAGCGGTCGTTGATGATCTCGAGCACCGGCATTCGTCCCCGGATGATCCGGTCCTGGTTGGCCAGATCAAAGGAGACGATGCCGCTGGCGTCTTCAACGACATCTTCCTCGGTCTCGATCTCCCCGCCCGAAATTCCCCGCAGCAGGGCATCGACCTCGTCCTGGTTCAGGATTTTGCTCATAGACTGTCCACCGGCTCCCTACTGGACCACGAATTCCGTGAAATACACATTGCGCACCTTGCCCTTGCCAAGGATCAGGTTCAGCCGATCCACGATCTGGTTCTTGAGCTCCAGCTTGCGGTCCATGCTGCTGATATCCTCGAAGCTCTTGCTGGACAGCAGCAACAGCAGCGTATCCTTTACCTTGGGCATGGCCGCGGTCAATTCCGCCGCAGAAGAGGCATCGACAACCTCCACGTCCATGGTCGTCTTCAGGTATCTACGCCCCATGGGGTCCGAAAGGTTGACCACAAAGGAATCGAGGGTAACCAATTGGCCTCCGGTGGCCGGGGCCTCCTCGGCGGGCTTGTGCCCTTCGCCCTCCGCCGGGGCCTCGGCCGCAACTTCGCCGGCCATCTTGGGTTGAAGGTAAAATTTCCAGGCCGCGAAGCCCCCTCCGCCCAGGATACCCAGCACGAGCAGCAAGAGAATGATGAGCTTGAGCTTGCCGCCCTTTTTCTTGACTTCCTTTTCCGGGGCCTGCGCTTTTTTGTCGGCCATTTGTTCCTCCTTCTCCGTTCATGCGAAAACCGGGCCTAAAGATACGTTCTGCCTGTGGTTTTCAGCAAAATTTCCACTCTTCTGTTTTTGGCCCTGCCCTCGGGGGTGCCATTGTCGCCCAGCGGGAAGGCCTCGCCGTATGCGGAAACCGAAAATCTTCCCGGATCGAAACCGGTCTGCAGAAAAAAAGCCAGCACTGCCATGGCCCTCTCCGCGGACAGGCTGTAATTGTCCTTTGTGGTCCCTTGGACATTGTCCGTGTAGCCCGCCACGTTGACCGGCATGCTGGTCGTGGCCAGAAACCGTCCGAACTCCGCCAGCAGCTTGCGGCTGTCCTCGCCGAGTTCGCTGCCGCCCGACTCGAAGAGCAGCCCGTCGGACAGCACCAGGGCCAGCCCCTCGGGCCGCACCAGAATCTGAAGGTTCTCGTTCAGCGTGCTCCTGGACATGCCTGCGGGCAGGACCTCGTCGGGAAAAAGCAGATCCTTGATGCGCTGCGGATTCTCCAGCACGTCGGCCGGGTTCTCGATGGCCATCTGCACGAGCGTGAAGCGCGTAGGAATCCTGCCCGCCCCCTTTTTCGGGGCCAGCCCCATGTCGCCCACAAAATGGGAGACCACGTCGCGCAGCACCGAGCGGTCCATGGACGACATGGACAACAGCAGCACGAAAAAGGCCAGCAAAAGAGTGACCATGTCCGCGAAGGTCACCATCCAGGCCGCGCCAGGCACCATGCGCGGGTAAGGCTTTCTCTTGCGGGCCATCTCAGGGCCTCCCGGGCAGATCGAAGCGGAACAGGAAATCGTCCACGCTGAAGCTGTCCCTGGCGCGCTTTTCCTCTTCCTCGCGCGCCTTCTGCGCCGCCAGCTCCGCACTCCAGCTCCCTATGCGCCGGTCAAGAGTCAGCTCCACCCGCCTGTTGGCCTGGCGCCCCTCGCGGCTCTCCCCGCCGACCCGGGGCCGGAAGCGGCCGAAGGCCTCCAGGCGGAGTTTTTCCGGGGCGATCCCCGCCTCCAGAAAATAGCGGTACACCGCCAGCACCCTGGACAGGGACAGCTCCCAGGAAAAATCGACCTTGACCCAGGGCTTGGGCAGATAGTCCGGCCCGTATTCGTCCATGCCGTCGGCCGTATGACCCGACAGGCCCAGGGGGTAGGAACTCATGGCCACCACCGGAACGACACGGGCCAACAGGGCACGCCCCTTGTCGGTAAGCTCGGCCGTCCCGGGGGCGAAGAGCGCCGCGGCATCCATGGACAGGCGCTGTATGAACCGGTTGGACTCGAAGCGCAGGTCCTTGTCCGGGTCTTCCTGGAGCCGTTCCTTGACCGGGGAAAGGTCGTTGAAAACATTGATGGGGCCGGGATCGACCCGGGTCCTGGTGTCGGAGGTGGTCAGGTCGTCGAGGCTCGGGGCGCCGGTTCCGAAGGTGCCCGAAACCGAGCCCAGGGCGACCTTGCGCTTGTAGACGTCGGTCATGGAGGCCATGGACACCAGCACGATGAAAAACGTCATCATCAGGGTCACCATGTCCGAAAAGGTGATCATCCAGGACGGGAGCCCTGGTCCCGGGTCTTGGACTTTCTCCTTCCGCTTGAGCATGGCGTTCCCCGGCCGGTCCTCAGGGCCTGAACCTGCGCTCCTTGGGCGGCAGGTAGCTGTTCATCTTCTCTTCGAGGATACGCGGGTTTTCTCCCCGCGATATGGACATGATGCCTTCCACGACCATGGTCCGCGTCAGGACCTCTTCCCTGCTGCGAGCGCGCAGCTTGCCGGCCATGGGGTTGAAAACCAGATTGGCCATGACGGCCCCGTAAAAGGTGGTCAGCAGGGCCACGGCCATGGCCGGGCCGATTGTGCTTGGGTCATTCATGCGCTTGAGCATGAGCACCAGCCCGATGATGGTGCCGACCATGCCCATGCCCGGAGCCAATGTCCCGAAGGTCTGCAGGATCTCCGCGCCCTTCAGGTGGCGTTCCTCCAGACAGGCGATCTCCGTCTCCAGAATTTCCTGGATGAGCTGGGGATCGAGCCCGTCCACGGTGAGTTGCAGGCCCTTGCGGAGGAACTCGTCGGGGATATTCTTGAGATGCGCCTCCAGGGACAGGATGCCTTCGCGGCGCACCCGCGTGGCGTAGTCCACGAACTGGGCGATGAGTTCGCCCGGGTCCTGGGCCTTTGACAGGAAGGTCTTCTTGATGATGCGCGCCACGCTGAGCACACTCTCCAAGGGGTAGGTCACCAGCACGGCGCCGATGGTTCCACCGCAGACGATGAGAATCGAGGACAGGTCGAAAAACAGGAGGGCATCTCCGCCCAGTGCCGCTATGACCAGCCCGAAGGCAACCAGGATTCCTATGATGGTGGCCAGATCCATAAGATATGCTTCCCCTTTGGCCGTTAGTTCGTGCCTCGTTCCCCGAATATTCTGGTGCCGATGCGCACCAATGTGGCCCCTTCCTCGATGGCCGCCTCGAAATCACCGGTCATGCCCATGGACAGATCGGGCAACGGAAGCCCGAATCCGACGCGCAGGGATTGCGCCAGAACGTTCAGGCGCGCGAAATAGGGGCGCGCCCGCTCGGGATCGTCGAAAAAAGGAGGCATGAGCATGAGCCCCTGCCAGCGCAGATGGGTGCAGCCCGTCAGAAATTCCGCAAGTCCCGGCAGGTCGGCCTCGAGAATCCCGCTCTTTTGGGTTTCGGCGGCCAGATTGACCTGCACCAGGATGTCCTGGACCAGGCCCAGAGCCTTCGCCCTGTCATGCAACGACCGGGCCAGTTTCAGGGAGTCCACGCCATGAATCAGGCTGAAGCGGCCCACCACGTTCCTGGCCTTGTTCGTCTGCAGATGTCCGATGAAATGCCATGAGATTTCAGGGGGCAGGACGGCCATCTTGGCCTGGGCCTCCTGCACGTAATTCTCCCCGAATTCACGCTGCCCGGACTCGAAAAGGGCCCTGACCGCGTCTGCGGAGTGCAGCTTGGACACGGCCACCAGGCGAACGGAATCCGGCTGGCGGCCAGCCCTGCGGGCCGCACAGGCCATACGGTCCAGGACCTCCTTCCACCGCTGCGTCATGCCTTCCATCATCATTGCCGCCGCACCCTCCTAGGACCCGAGCCCGAGAGAGGTCATGAACTGGCCGTCCTCAGTCCAGCCTTCGCGAACCTTGACCCAAAGCTCCAGATGAACCTTGCAGCCCAGCAAGCTCTTGATTTCCTGACGGGCCTGCTGGCCGACCTTCTTGAGGTTCTGGCCCTGCCGGCCGACGATCATGCCCTTGTGACTGTTTTTTGACGTATAGATCGTGGCCGCGATCATGGTCATGTTCTGTTCCGGGAGCTCTTCCCAATTTTCGATCTCCACAGCCACATTGTAGGGCAATTCCTGGTCGAGGCCCAGAAAAAGCTTTTCGCGGATGATCTCGGAAGCCAGGAAGCGGACCGAGGCCGTGCTCATCTGGTCTTCGGGGTAAAGCGGCGGCCCGATGGGCAGAAAGTCCCGGATCACCTTCAGGAGAGTCTCGACACCTTCTCCGGTCCGGGCCGAGACAGGCACGAGCTCGACTCCGGGCCAGAGCGCGGCGCAGTCGGCGAGAAGGCCGAGCAGGCGCTCCTTGGGCTTGATCTGATCGACCTTGTTCAGGGCCACGACCATGGGTACGCCCATGGTGCCGAGCCGGGCGGCCAGGGGGCGAAGGTCGCGCTCCAGAGCCTTCGTGTTGCCTGCGTATTTGGCACCGTCAAGAAAGAGGGCCACCCCATTGGACTCCTGCACCGCCCCCCAGGCCGCGTCGACCAGAAAACGGTTGAGCTTGCCTCGGGCCGCATGGATGCCGGGCGTATCCAGAAAAATGATCTGCTCCGCATCCGTGGTATGGATGCCGGTGATGCTCGTGCGGGTGGTCTGGGGCTTGGGGGAGACGATGGCGATCTTCTCACCCAGGACGGCGTTCAGAAACGTTGATTTCCCGGCATTGGGAGGCCCGATGAGGGCTATGAAACCGGCTCTGTAAGTATGCTGCATGATTTCCATGTAATCTTTGTAAAAGGATATTGACGGGTTGAAAACCCGTCATGCGGGAACGCACGGGATTTGCGGGAAATACCCCTTGCCCTGCGCTTCGGAATCTGGATATAGGCCCCAAACATTATGGGCAAGGACTTAATCATCGTCGAATCACCCGCTAAAATCAAAACCATCAAAAAGTTTTTGGGCAGCGGTTACGAAGTGGAAGCGTCCGTGGGACACGTGCGGGATCTCCCCGCCAAGACCCTCGGAGTGGACGAGGAACACGACTTCACGCCAGAGTATCAGATCATCCCCGGCAAAGCCAAGGTCGTCAGCAAACTCAAATCCGCGGCCAAGGCCGCTGACACGGTTTATCTGGCTCCGGACCCGGACCGTGAGGGCGAAGCAATCGCCTGGCACGTGGCCGAGATCATCCGCGCGTCAAACCCGAACCTCAAGCGCATCCAGTTCAACGAAATCACGGCCAAGGCGGTGAAAGAGGCCCTCGCCCATCCCACGGAACTGCGCAAGCCCCTCTTCGATTCCCAGCAGGCCAGGCGCATCCTGGACCGGCTCGTGGGCTACAAGATTTCCCCCCTGCTCTGGAAGAAGGTCAAGCGCGGCCTGTCCGCCGGCCGGGTCCAGTCCGTGGCGCTGCGTCTCATCGTGGACCGGGAGCGCGAGCGGCAGGCCTTTGTCTCCGAGGAGTACTGGGTTTTCAAAATCACGGTCCAGGGCGCCACGCCCCCGCCCTTCGAGGCGGACCTGTGGAAAGTGGATGGCGCAAAGCCCGTCATCGGCGACGAAACCGCCGCCCTGGCCCTGGAAAGCCGCGTGTCCGGCATTCCCTTCGTGGTGGAGGATGTGACCGAGAAGGAACGCCAGCGCCACCCGCGCCCGCCCTTCATCACCTCCACCCTGCAGCAGGACGCCAGCAACAAGCTCGGATTTAACGCCAAGCGGACCATGTCCGTGGCCCAGCGCCTCTACGAAGGCGTGGAACTGGGCGAACGGGGCACCACGGCGCTCATCACCTACATGCGTACCGATTCGGTGCGCGTCTCCGACGAAGCCCGGGACGCGGCCAAGGAATGGATCGAGTCCACCCTGGGGCCGGATTTCTACCCCAAGACCCCACGGGTCTACAAAAGCAAGGGCTCGGCCCAGGACGCCCACGAGGCCATCCGCCCCGTCGATCCGGCCCTGACCCCGGACTCCATCAAAAACGCACTGCCCCCTGAACAATACAGGCTCTACAGGCTGATCTGGGAGCGTTTCATGGCGTCACAGATGGCCTCGGCCCGCTTCTGGGACACGGTGGTCACCGTGTCCAGCGGGCCGGTCCTGTGGCGGGCCAAGGGAGAGCGGCTCATCTTCCCCGGCTTCCTGCGCATCTGGCCCCAGGCCGAAGACGCCACGACCTCCACGCTGCCCAGGCTTGAAAAAGGACAGGAACTGCGTCTGGAGAAGCTGCACAAGGAGCAGAAGTTCACCCAGCCCCCGGCCAGATTTTCCGAAGCGTCCCTGGTGCACAGGCTCGAGGAACTCGGCATCGGCAGGCCTTCGACCTATGCGGCCATCATCTCCACCCTGACAGAACGCGACTACGTCAGGATCGAAGAAAAACATTTCGAGCCCACGGACCTCGGGGTCATCGTCTGCGACCTGCTGGTCGAGCATTTCGCGCATCTCATGGACGCCGGATTCACCGCGCGCATGGAAGAGGGGCTGGATCATGTCGCCGAGGGCGACACGGACTGGGTGGAACTGCTCAAGGATTTCGCCCGGGACTTCTACCCCACCCTGGACAAGGCCCGCGAAACCATGACCCAGGTCAAGGCAGGCATGGACACCGGGCTCGATTGCCCGCAGTGCGAAGACGGCCGGCTGGTGGTCAAATTCGGCAAGAACGGCACGTTCCTGGGCTGCGTGAACTATCCGGCCTGTTCCTTCACCAGCAACTATACGCGCGATGCCGCCGGGGAAATCCAACTGGTGAAGGAAGAGATTCCGGAAGACCTCGGCCCCTGCCCCAAGTGCCAGACCGGGCGGCTGGTGGTCAAAAAGACCAAGACCGGAGGCCGCTTCGTGGCCTGTTCCAACTACCCCGAATGCCGGCACACCAAATCCGTCGGCACGGGAGTGGCCTGCCCCAAGGACGGATGCGACGGGGAGCTGGTGGAAAAGACAAGCCGCCGCGGCAAACCGTTCTATTCGTGCAGCAAGTACCCGAAATGCGACTACGCGGTATGGGACTATCCCGTGGCCAGGCCTTGCCCCCTGTGCGAATCCAAGATTCTGGTGCGCAAGGAGACCAAGGCCCGGGGACCGCACCTGGCCTGTCCGGTCAAGGATTGCGGCTTCTGGGAGAAGCTCGACTAGCCCTTGCCGCCCTGCAGGCAGACCGTATATTTTTTGAGAAAGCCCGAAGGGTTATAGCTCAATTTTGCCTTCCTCAGGCCTTCATCACCCAGGTCCTGCTCCCGGTTGACGATCTTGAATCCCTGGCAGCACTGCTCCAGAAAGACCTGATTGATGGCTTGGTACACGCCCTTGAAGTTGGGGCACCCCTTCTCGAAGTGAATGACGACGCTCGTCTCGTCCAGGGCCTCGGCCACGGTGTAGGCGATCATCTTGTCGTCGACCACGAGCCCGCCGCCGATGAGCCCCACCAGCCTTGACCAGTCGTGCATGACCTTGACGATGGCGCGGTTTTCGGCGTCAAGCGTCTGATCGTTCTCCGTGTTGCGCCACAGGAACCAGTCCGTCTGCAGGGCCAGGGCGCACTCGACCGTCTTCTCGTCCAGCAGCACGAATTTTGCGTCGTGATCCCGCATGAACTGGTTGAGGAGGTTGCGCTTGTTGTGAAACTTTCGCCCCTTGAGCTCGATCAGTTCGTTCACGTCGTAGAGGTAATCCCAATGCTCCCGGCACTCCTTGGCCTGGACGCCGGGCAGGATCGACTCCCATACCAGCTTCAGCGCCTCGGGGATGCGGATGAAACACGTGTCGCCCGGCAGGGCAGCCCGAATTTTCTCCCACTCCACACTCTGCCAGTCTCCGACCGGCGCCCAGTAAAGCGTTTGGGGGAAGGTCTGGCGGATAAGCACGCAGCCCGGGATAAAAGCCCATTCCAGGCCGTACTCCCGGCCCCAACCCCATAAATTGACGAAACTGTAGTCCGAAGGCTTCTGGCTGCACAGTGCCAGATGCCGATTGTATTCTGCCTGCCCCTCCAGTGAGATGGGGCTGAATGAAATGTCCATGAATCCTCGCTAGCCAAGATAGGCAACAATTACGGCCGGTTTGATCCGGCCCAAAAATTCAAGAAATCAAAGCTCTTGCAGTTGAGCCAAAAACAATTATACTTTGTGACCCTTGACTGTCAAAGCGTCAATCACCGTTTTTTTGGAAGCGTCAGCCCTATGTCCGACAATCGGCCCTCCTGGAGGCTCAAGACTCCCCCGCCCGAAGCGGCCCTCAGCCAGGCCCAGCAACTGCGCATCGCCCAGCGGCTGGAGGTCAGTCCTCTGCTGGTTCACCTGATGTCCCTGCGCGGCCTGTCGTCCGAAGAGGAGATGGACAAATTCCTGAGCCCGGGGCTGCGATATCTTCATTCCCTGGACAAGTGGCCGGACATTGAGACGGGAGCGAATCTGCTCCGCGAAGCGATCGAAGGCGGGCGCAAAATTGCCGTCTGGGGCGACTACGATGTGGACGGCATCACCGCCACCGCCCTGGTCAAGGACTTCATGGCCGTCAGGGGCGTTGACATTGTCCACTACATTCCTGACCGGCTGGACTTCGGATACGGTCTGCACCAGGACGGAATCCGCGAGCTTTTCGACAAAGGGGTCGGACTCCTGCTCACCGTAGACTGCGGTATTGCCAACATCGAAGAGATCCGGGGAGCCAAGGCCCTGGGGATGCAGGTCATCGTCACCGACCACCACCTTCCGGGACAGGAGCTCCCTGAGGCCGACGTTATCATCAACCCGAAGCTGGGCGGCTGGCCCTCGGCCAACCTGTCGGGCGTAGGCGTCGGCTTTCTGCTCATGGGCGCCTTGAACCGTCTTCTGCCCGGTCCTCCAGCGGACATCCGCGACTTCCTGGATCTGGTGGCCCTGGGCACCGTGGCCGATGTGGTGCCCCTGGACGACCAGAACAGGATTCTGGTCAAGAACGGGCTGCTCCTCATCAAGGAAGGCCGCCGGCCTGGCATCCAGGCTCTCAAGGAGATCAGCGGCATGGCGCCGGAGGAAGGGGTGGGTACGGGCGCCATCGGCTTTGCTCTGGCGCCGCGCATCAACGCCGCAGGCCGCATCGGCGACCCGGATCTGGCGGTCCGGCTGCTTCTCGAGAAGGACCGTGATGAGGCGCGCCATCTGGCAGAACAGCTGGACAAGCTCAATACCAAACGCAAACTCGAAGAGCAGCGCATCCTGGAGGAGGCCATCACACAGGCCGAGTCCCAACTCCACCTGCCGGGCCTGGTTCTGCACTCGGAACACTGGCACTCTGGCATCATCGGCATCGTGGCTTCACGCATCGTGGAACGCTTCCACCGCCCATGCCTGATCCTGACCAAGGAGAACGGAATCTTCAAAGGTTCAGGACGGTCCACGCCGTCCTTTGACCTCTATCAGGCCCTTCTGGCCTGCAAGCAGTGCCTGTACAAATTCGGCGGACACCGCCAGGCCGCCGGGCTCAAGCTCGAACCGTTCCAGCTCTCCAACCTCAAGGACCTCTTCGCCTGGGCCGTGGAAGAACAGCTGGGCGCCAACCCGGCCCCACCCGTCCTGGAGCTGGACGCCGAGCTGCCTTTTTCCCTCATCGACCACACTTTTCTCAAGGAACTGGAACTGCTCCAACCCTATGGCCAGGGCAACCCGCGCCCCATCTTTCTCTCGCCGCCCCTGAAGGTCCTGCGACACCGCTTCTTCAGCCAGAAGAAGCATCTGGAACTGCACCTCTCCGACACCACCGACGGCACCAGTATGCGCGCTGTGGCCTGGCGCCAGGGTGAACGATGGCAGGACACGCCCCTGGAGAAACAGCCGCTCAAAATCGCCTATACGCCCCGCATGTCCAAATTCAACGGCCTCCTGCAGATGGAACTGGCCGTACAGGACATTCTGCCCTTGGAATGAACGTCCTTTCCTTTGACCTGGAAAATACGTAGGATAGCCAAAAAAATACGGAGGAATTCGAGATGAAAGCCATTAAAAATCTGGCTATTATCCTTGTACTGCTGAGCACGGGATGCGCTGCCCTGGTTGTCGGCGGCGCGGCAGCGGTAGGAACATACACGTATGTCGCCGGCCAGTTGAAGAAGACGTATAATGCGAATCTCGACAGCACGTACCGGGCGACGCTGGCCGGTTGCGATTCCCTTGGCCTGCCGGTGCTCGAACGCACGAAACAGCTGAGTCAGGCATCGATCAAGGCACAGGATGGGGACCGTGACGTCTGGATCACCCTCAAGGCACAGTCCTCGACAACGACCGAAATCGCGATCCGTGTAGGCTATCTCGGTGACGAGCAGGCCTCAAGACGCATCCATGAAGCCATCTCTTCCAAATTCTGATTGTCGCGCGGCCCCGCAAGGGGCCGCATTCCATTTGTCCTAGACCCACGC
>CALMTS010000290.1 GCA_937872685.1 uncultured Desulfomicrobium sp. | reverse complement strand
CACCCTGTTGCCTGAAGCTCCATGAACATATCCCCTTCCCTGCGCGGCGCCCTGTACGCCCTCGGCGCGACCGTCATCTGGTCCGGCAACTTCATCGTGGCCCGCAGCCTGAACCAGAGCATCGAGCCCGCCACCCTGTCCCTGCTTCGCTGGGGTACGGCCTTTCTGGGGCTTTTGCCCTTTGTCTGGCGGGAGGCCTGGGCCGAAAAGGAGAGCATCCGCCGCAGCATGCCCGCCATAATTCCCATGGCCATCCTCGGCGTGACCGTCTTCAACGCCCTGCTCTACACCGCGGCGCGCACCTCGCCGGCCCTGAACCTGTCGCTCATCGCCACGTCCACGCCCGTGTTCATCATCCTGCTGGCCCGCATCTTCCTGCGCGAGAAACTGTCCGCGCGAAAGGTCCTCGGGCTTCTGGCGGCCCTGGGCGGCGTGCTCCTGCTCATCACCAACGGGGACCCGTCCAGGTTGGCCGGGCTCGAATTTTCCGCGGGGGACCTGTGGATGAGCCTGGCCGCCGTCCTCTTCGCCGCCTACAGCATCATGGTGCGCAGATTCACCGGGGGGTTGAATCCGCATGTATTCCTGCTGGTCCTCATCGGCACGGGCATCCTCTTTCTCCTGCCCTGGGCCGGATGGGAACTGGCCCGGTCGGGCGCGCCCGCCATCACGCCGGGCATGGCCGGGGCGATCCTCTACGTCGGCCTGGGTGCGTCCCTGGCATCCTATTCCATGTGGAACAGCGCCGTGGCCCTCATCGGCCCCTCACTGGCGGGACTGATCTACTACTCCCTGCCCCTGTTCAGCGGCGTGACGGCCTTTCTCTTCCTCGGCGAACCCATGGGCCTGGTGCACCTGGCCAGTGCGGGGTGCATCCTCGGCGGCATCGTGCTGGCCACCCGGAGATAATCGGGATATCCTGCCCCTTGCCTTTCACCCGATGCGGGCCTAAGGACGGCTCGTCCCGGCATCCGGCCGGGGCCGAAACGAACAACCGCGCCGCGCGGCGCAGATGGATACAGCCATGATCAACCTTTTCATCAGCCTGAGCATCAAACTCTTCTTCCTGCTCACCCCCTTCTTCGTCCTGACCGTGTTCCTGTCCATGACCGAACAGATGACCAAGTCCGAGCAGCGCAAGGTGGCCATCCGTACCACCATGGCCGTCATGATCATCTGCCTCGTCCTCTATTTCGCCGGAAACCCCATCTTCTCCACCCTGGGGATCACCCTGGACGGATTCCGCATCGGCGCGGGGAGCCTGCTGTTCCTCTCGGCCGTGTCCCTGGTCTCGGGCAAGCGCTCCAGCCAGGAGGCGGCCCCGGACGTGGACTTTGCAGTGGTCCCCCTGGCCATCCCCATCACCGTGGGCCCGGCCACCATCGGCACGCTGCTCATCCTCGGCGCGGAACTGGGCGGAGCCACGGAGCGGGCCGTGGGCGCAGGGGCGCTGGTCTGTTCCTGCCTGTGCGTCGGCATCCTGCTGCGCTCGGCGCGGCCCCTGAAAAAGCTGCTCGGCTCCGTAGGGCTGTCCGTCATGACCAAGATCACGGGCCTGGTCCTCTCCGCCATGGCCGCCCAGATCGTCTTCACCGGAATCAGGAACTTCCTGGCCTGAGCCATGCCTGCCTCTTCCCCGACCGCAGACCTGCACGCCCTGGCCAGAACCATCGCGGAAGGGTGCACCGAATGCCGCGCCTGCCAGTTCCGGTGCGGCTTCCTGCATGAATGCGGCACGCCCAAGGCCATGGCTGACCTGCTGCTGACGACAGGCAAGGGGCGGGCAAGGGCCTTCGAGTGCAGCCTGTGCGGGCTGTGCTCGACCATCTGCCCCGCCCGCCTGCCCCTGACCGAGTTCTTCCTGGCCATGCGCCGGGCGGCCATGGATACGGGGCGGATCAGCCTGCTCCCCTACAGGCCCCTGCTCAACTACGAACTGATCGGCGCCTCCAGGCTCTTCAGCCTCTTCCAGCTCCCCAGGGGCGGGGATACGGTATTCTTTCCCGGCTGCACCTTCCCCGGAACCCATCCGGCCTCGGCCCGGGCCCTCCTGGCGCACCTGCGCGCACACGTTCCGGATCTCGGGCTGGTCATGTCCTGCTGTTTCAAACCCTCCCACGACCTGGGACGGCAGGACTTCTTTGAGAAGCATTTCGGAAGATTGCGCAACAAAATACGTTCCATGGGCGTCACAACCGTGCTGACGGCCTGCCCCAACTGCTTCAAGGTGTTCTCAGAATACGGGGATGGGCTGACCGTCAGGACCGTGTATGACGTGCTGGCCGAACACCCCTTCGCGGGCGGCGCCCACGTGCGCGGCGCGGCAATCATGCACACGCCCTGCCCCTATCGCGGGCAGGACCGGTTGCAGGACGCCTTGCGGCGGATGGCGGCGGAGACGGGCCTGGATGTGGAGAAAACCCGCCAGGACGGAGCCTTGAGCCCATGCTGCGGCGAAGGCGGCGCCGTCGGGATGCTGCGGCCCGAGCTCGCTGCGGGCTGGGGCGAAAAAACGGCAGCAATGGCCACGGGGCGGATCGTGGTCACGTCCTGCGCGGGCTGCGTCAAATTCCTCTCGAAACATGCCCGGGCCGCCCACCTTCTGGACCTGGCCTTCTTCCCGGCCGGGACCATGGCCGGAACCCTGCGCCGCCCCAAGGGGTTGCTCACGTACCTCTACCGCCTGCTCTTCAAGTTGCGGGCCCGATTCAACCTCGGCTGATTCCGGGGCTGTTCCGGTCCGCATCCTTTCGCATCAACGTCGCTCATCGTTCAAGGACACCCCATGTTCAGACACGCAACCCCGTCCGTGTATCAACGGGCCATCCAGTCCGCCTTTCTCGTTCTCTGCCTGCATACGGGCTGGCAGTTTTCCCATTTCGTGCTCTGGGCGACAGGGGCAAGCGCCGTCTTTGTCCCCCGCCCGGCATCGGTGGAAGCCTTCCTGCCCATCGCGGCCCTGATGAGCCTGCGCCGGCTGCTCCAGACCGGGGCCTGGGACATGGTCCATCCCGCCGGGCTGGCCATCTTCCTGGCCGCCATCGCCACAGCCCTTGTCCTGCGCAAGGGCTTCTGCGGGTACGTCTGCCCGGTGGGACTCGTTTCCGGGATGCTCAATGCCCTTGGCCGCAGGTTCTCGCTCGCACGCGTTCCCGCCCCCTGGACCGCAAGGCTGCTCAGCGCGCCCAAATACCTGGCGCTGGGCTTCTTCCTGTTCACGGTCTTCATCGGCATGGACATGGACGCCGTCGAACGGTTCGCGGCCGCACCCTACAACTACGTGGCCGACGCCCGCATGCTGCGCTTCTTCCTGAGCCCGTCCCGCGCGACCCTGACCGCCCTGGCGGTGCTGCTGGTTCTGGGCACGGTACTGCGCAGCTTCTGGTGCCGCTACCTCTGCCC
>CALMTS010000289.1 GCA_937872685.1 uncultured Desulfomicrobium sp. | reverse complement strand
GCGGCCTCCCGGTCATGCTCGTTCCCTGCGCCGTAGAGGGCCAGCAGCCGCGTGGTAGAGGCATTCGCCCGGGCGAAAAACGGGTCGAGTTCGCAGCCGTCGACCTCCTCGCTCATGCTCTCCGCCGAACGCGACGGGTGAATCCCGCCGAAGGCCAGGGCCCGCTCCGCCCCGAAAAGCGCCCCCGCCACCAGCCCGGCCGCACCGCCGGAACTCGTGCCGACGCACCGCAATGACGCGTACCGCTCAAGGGGGAGGTCACGGGCCAGGCGCTCGCGCAATTCACCGAAATTCCCGCCATACCCTTGCACTCCACGCAGAAAAAAGCAGCGCAGCGCGTCCTTGAACACGACGACGTCGAACTCCCGCGCCGGAACATGCTGCAGGAAAAGCGGCAGAGGGACCATGAGGCGATGATAATTGCCGCAAAAGCACAGCAGGAGGGATTTGGGAGCGCCCTCCGGGGCGGTCCCCCGGAAAAAATGGACATGCTCAGCCAGGCGCACCCGCTCAAAGGGCTGAACGGGCGCGTTTCCCGTGCGCATCATACCTTCGAGCCGTTCGATCCACTTCCGTGCCGGGATGGGCAATTCCTCCCTGGGTTCGAGCATGGCCAGCAGCTCCGCGGGCGCGCAGTCGTTCTCCAGCTCGATCTGCAGCCTGTAGAAGTCTGCCGGGGTCCGGCATGCGCGGAAGGCTTCGAGCCCGTTCACGGCTGCGGCCGGGCAGAGGTTTTCGAGACCAGATGGGCGGCCAGGGCATTGACGCTGGGGTGGGCCAGGATTTCATCCTCGCCGAGTTCCACGCCGACCTCGGTCTGCATCCAGATGCACAGCTCCATCCTGGCCAGGGAGTCGAAATGCAGTTCCTCGAACGTGCAGTCGCTGCCGGGGTCATCCAGTCTGGCGCGAAGCTCCGGCTCGCGGCGGCCGTTCAGGGTGATGGATTTGGTCGCGGTGACGATCCAGTCGCGCTGGGTCTTGCAGTCGGCATTCATGCGTTTCCTCCGAAACGGGCTTGAAGTTCGCGGCGCAGCACCTTGCCCGTGGCGTTGCGCGGGATGCTCTCGACCTGGACGATCTTGCGCGGCGAGCGAAGGCCGAGCTTCTCCCGGCAATGCGCGAGAAGTGCGGCAGGGTCGAACCCCTGCCCGGCCACGACCGCGAGCAACGGGATGTCCCCGTAGGCGGCTGATCGGATCGGGAAGGCGGCGCAGGACTGCACCCCGGGGAACGCTCCCGCCACCGCCTCGATCTCCGACGGAAAGATGTTGATCGTGTTCAGGATCATCATGTCGTCCGCCCTCCCCGAGAAAACGAGCATGCCGTCAGGCGTCATGCTGCCGAGATCCCCAGGATGGAACCAACCGTCCTTGAAGAATTTCGAGGTCGCATCGGGGTCGTCGTAATAGGACGTGGCGCTGACCTGGCTGCGGATGCGAACATGTCCCACCTCCCCTGCCGGCAGCGGCGCGCCGAACTCGTCGACAATCCCGATCTCCACACCCGGCAGCGGATGTCCGACGCCATCGGGACACCCTGCATGAGTCTGCGGTCCGGCCGAACTGGCGAGACCGCACTCCGTGGCCCCGTACATGACGTACAGCTGGCCGCTCAGACGCCGCATAATCTCCTCGCGCAGGGCGCCCGGCACCGGCGACCCGCCCAGTACGAAACGGATTCCGGGAAATGCCGGCTCCGGCCCTGCCGCGTCGAGCCCGCGCAGAAGTGCCGCGGCCTTGACGGCGGACATGTTGACCTGCGTCACCCCGAAACGGCGACAGATCTCGGCCAGGGGCATCCTGTCCGGATCGCAGAAGACGAGGGTCCGCCCACGCGCCAGATTGCCCAGGTGGGACCACTTGCCGATATTCGATTCGATGGAGGTCAGGCGATAGAGCACGGCCGGCTCCGGGAGATGGGACAACCCGTAGCCGAATATCTGGCGTTGCGTGCAATGGATGAGCTTCGCGCGGCCCGTGGTGCCCGAACTGGGCATGAGCAACAGGGGCGTTGCGTCATGGGCTGGTACGGGCGCACCCAGCGGCGCATCGGCGAAGATGTCCGCAAAGGCAGGCTCCAGCGCGCCGACCCCGGGCAAGCGCCCGCCCGCCTCGCCGCAGATCACGCAGGCGACGCCGCACCGGCCGGCGAGGGCGGAGCGCATGGCCTCGGGTTCATGGCTGGGCAGGGTGACCTGCGAACAGCCCTGGCGCATGAGCGCCAGGGTGGTCACCAGGTGGGCATGCTCGTCGCGCACGGTCACCCCGGCCATGTCTCCTGGCCGCAGGCCCTCGCGCCACAGCCATCCGGCCATGCGACGCACCTGGGATTCCAGGTCAGCGAACGTGACGGACCCGCCCTCCATGCCCAGCGCGACACCATGGGGGGTCGTGGCGGCCAGGCGCGAAATTGCATCGATCAGGATCACGTGTCACTTACCTCCTGCTTTCGAACAGTGCCCGCAGTTCCCGCCGCACAACCTTGCCCGCGGCGTTGCGGGGCACGCTGTCCACCTGAAAAATCGTGCGGGGCGCACGTGTGCCAAGCTGCCCGCGGCAGTGGGCCAGGAGCGCATGCACGTCACAACCCGTTTCCGCGACAAGGGCCAGGACCGGTATGTCGCCGTAGGCCGCCGAAGGGAGCGCAAAGGCCGCGCAGTCCCGGACGCCGGGGAAGGACTCCGCCACGGCCTCGATCTCGGCGGGAAAGATGTTGATGGTGTTCAGGACCATCATGTCGTCGCCTCGTCCGCAGAAGAGCAGCACGCCGTCCGGCGTCATCCGGCCCATGTCGCCAGGGTGGAACCATCCGTCGCGAAACGCCATGGCGCTGGCTTCCTCGTCATCGAAATACCCGGTGGCGCTCACCCGGCTGCGGATGCGAACCCACCCGGTCTCCCCTGGCGGCAAGGGGCGGCCGGCATCGTCGACGACCTCGACCTCCACGCCGGGAAGCGGATATCCCGCCGAATCGGGATGGGCGTCGTGCTGCTCGGGGCCGGCGCAGGTCGCATTGCCGCATTCCGTCGCACCGTAGAGCACGAAAAGATGCGGGGTCAGACGCCGCTGGATCTCCCGGCGCAGCGGACCGGAGACCGGGGCCCCGCCGACCGAAAAACGGATCCCGCCGAATGCGGGGCAGGAATGTTCCGAACCCGCCTCGCCCAGCAACGCGGCGGCTCCGCTCGGGGCCAGGTTGACGAGGGTGACTCCGTGGCGCCGGCAGGCCTCCGCCAGGGACACCCCACTGCCTGAACCGAACACGAGCGTCCTGCCACGGGCCAGGTTGGCCAGATGGGACCATTTGCCGACGTTGGACTCGATGGAGGCCGGCCCGAGGATGACCGACGGCTCCGGCAGGTCGGACAACCCGTAGCCCACGAGTTGCCCCGGAGTGCGGCGGACAATCTTGCAGCGCCCGGTCGTCCCGGAACTGGGCAGGAACACGAAGGGCTCCGGACCTGACGGAACGGGCGCGACCTTCTCGAGGGCGCTGTCGGAGAAAATCTCGTCAAACGCCGGCACGAGCCCGCTCAAACCCGGCGGAACGCACCCCGCGTCCGCCCCGATGACGCACCCCACGCGACACCGGGCCGCAAGGGCCAAACGCATCCCCTCGGGCTCATGGCTGGGCAGGGCTACCTGATGGCACCCGATGCGGATCAGCGCCAGACAGGCGGCGAGATGGTTGCCGGCATCGCCCACGCTCAGCCCGGCCATGTCCCCGGCCCGCAGCCCCTGGCGCCAAAGCCACCCGGCCAGACGCAGCACCCGGGATTCCAGGGCGGCGAAGGAGACGGACCCGTCCTCCCGTAACACGGCGATACGTGAAGGAAATCGGGAAGCAAGGTTTGCGAGGCTATGGTCAAGAACCATGGGCGTCTCCTTCCGGAAATTCCCGTGCTGCCGCAGGGTCTGCGGCAGTCAGAACGGGGGGCGGGGCCGTCAGTTCATCTCCCGCCATCCTTTGAGGAGCCCGAAGCATCCGGCCAGCATCATGTCGCCGCCGGGGGCAAGGAATTCCACCTTCGCATCGGCCAGCAGGGCGCGCCTGGGGCCCAGCACCACGGTGCGCCTGAAACCTTCAGGCAGGCCGGGGACCGTGACGCAGCCGTGGCCGCCGTCGTCGAAAACTTCCTGGTTGCCGAGTTCCCCGCGGCGGAAGCGCGCCAGGTGGTCCAGCAGGCGCGTCTCGTCGAGATGGCCGGTGTGGTGTTCGTACACGCCCAGCACCCGGGTCCCGAGCACAAGAAATGCGATGGTGTGGCTGTTTCCGACGTTGACCACGAGCACCCCGTCCGTGGCCGCCGTATGCTCCACGCCGGCGTCGAAGAGCGCCCCGAGCAGGGCGGCCGACCCGGTGTCGGCCACCAGGCCTACGCCGATGGAGCGGCGCAGGCACTGCAGGCGGGTCATCTCCTGAGGCGGGTCGGCATAGAGGAGGCGCGAAATTTCCCCGCCGTCGTCGTTCATGAAGCGTTCCCAGTAGGCGAAGCGGGAGATGCGGTTGCTCTTGCCCGGATGGAAGCCGTGGTCCTGCACGCAGGCCAGGACGAGATCGGGCTGGGGCAGGCCCGCGTGCTGCAGGAGCCCGCGCCAGAAACCGGGGTCGAAGTCCGTGAGCAGCACCTGGGAGGCGTCGAGGGGCGGAATGGAGGTGATGTTGATGCCGTGCCCGCGCACCTGGTCCAGGTCGTCCCCCAGGGCCAGGGCGGCCTCGGGGTGGGCGTGGACCGCAAGGCCTGCGTCCTGGTGGGCCTTGACCGCACGCCAGAAGCCGCCGCCCATGTTCTGGCCATGGAGATATATGCCCTTCCCGGCCGCGGTCAGCTCGCGGATGCGGGCCGCCACGTTTCTGGCCGGGGACGGCAGGATGAACTTGGGGCAGTTTTCGAGTTCAAGTCCTTCCTGGTAGAGCAGCACATCCTGGGTGCCGCTGCCGATATCGAGGATGAGACACGTCGAGGCTCTCAATCTATGCTCCTTGAAGAATGGAATTTCGTACTGGTTTTGCTTGGTAATACCACGACATTCTACAGATTCATCCGTAGCCACTTTTGCAGGCAAGGTCCAGAAAGCCCGATACGGCGATGTCGCGTCCCGGAAATGAAAAAGCCCGGCTCCGGCATTACGCCGGAACCGGGCTCAAACCTTCGGATCATATCTGTCAGGAGCGGAACACCAGGCTTCCGCCCTCCTCGTCCACCACCAGCTTCTGCCCGTCGTGCAGGCGTCCGCCGATGATCTCCCGGGCCAGAGGCGTTTCGAGGCGCTGCTGCAGGTACCTGAGCAGCGGCCGCGCGCCGTAGACCGGGTCGTAGGCCTCGCGGGCGATGAATTCCTTGGCCCGGGCCGTGAGCTCCAGGGTGATCTTGCGCTCGTCGAGGCGCGCCTGGAGGTTGCCCAGGAGCAGATCGATGATGCGCGTGATCTGCTCGATCAAGAGCGGCTTGAACAGCACGATCTCGTCCACCCGGTTCAGGAACTCCGGGCGGAAGTGCCCGCGCAGCACGCCCATGACCCCCTCCCGCACGCCCTCTCGCAGCTCGCCGGTCTCGGTGATGCCGTCCAGGAGCATGGGCGAGCCGATGTTGGACGTCATGATGATGATCGTGTTCTTGAAATCCACCGTGCGGCCGTGGCTGTCCGTCAGGCGGCCGTCGTCGAGGATCTGCAGGAGCACGTTGAAGACATCGGGATGGGCCTTCTCGATCTCGTCGAAAAGCACCACGCTGTAGGGCTTGCGCCGCACGGCCTCGGTCAGCTGGCCACCCTCGTCGTAGCCGATGTAGCCGGGAGGCGCTCCGATGAGCCGGGCCACGGTGTGCTTCTCCATGTACTCGCTCATGTCCAGGCGGACCATGTTCTCCT
>CALMTS010000288.1 GCA_937872685.1 uncultured Desulfomicrobium sp. | reverse complement strand
TCTTCATGGTTTCATGGTGAAATATGCATGTTTTTCAGCCCGTGGGGCGTTGGAATTCATTTCAGGCTTTTTCCGGATAACTTCCTGCATATGGAGTCCCTGATGGTGTCGATGCAACACTGCCGTGCCGTCCATGGCGCCTGATTCCCCCATAATTCCGCCTTCGCAGCGTTTCACGCTGCAAGGTGTGAACGATCTCCTGGAGAGCGCTCCCATCGGCGTGTTCTCCTCCACGCCCGAAGGCCGTTACCTTTACGTAAACCGGGCCTGGGCCAGAATTTTCGGATACGATTCGCCCGAGGATGTCCTGTCCTCCATCACCGACATCGCGTCGCAGCTGTACGTCGATCCGGCCGAAAGGGAGGAGTTCAAGCGCCAGCTTGATCTGCATGGCGAAGTGGTCAACTTCGAAAGCAGGTTCAAGCGGCGGGACGGGACCGTCGTCTGGGTGTCCCGGACCGCCAGGACCTTGCGCAACGCCCAGGGCCAGGTCTCCCATTACCAGGGATTCACCACGGACATCACCGCACGCAAGCAATCCGAAGCCGCCCTGCAGAAACAAAAGGTCATGCTGGAGCATCTGTTCGAGAGTTCTCCGGAGGCCATCGCCATTGTCGATAACCAGGGTTGCGTTTTGCAGGTCAACAAATCCTTCGTGAATTTGTTCGGTTACGCATGGGAAGAAGCACAGGGCGAACAGATAAACGACCTCATTTCCCAGGACCGCTATTTTGACGAAGCGGAACACTATTCGGATCTCGTTTTCAGGAACGGAGAAATCATCGAGACGGAAACGGTGCGATTCAGGAAGGACGGCGTTCCCCTCGATGTGTTTCTCATCGGCTATCCCATCCTCTTCGACGGACATATCCTTGGCGCTTACGCCATTTATCGCGACATTACGGAGCGGAAACGCACCCAGGAGTCGCTTTCGGAGAGCGAGGCGCGTTTCAAGGCCCTGCACAACGCCTCTTTCGGGGGCATAGCGATCCACGACAAGGGGATCATTCTCGATTGCAACCAGGGCCTGTCCGACATCTCCGGCTACCGCGTGGACGAGCTGATCGGGATGAACGGTCTCGAACTGATCGCCGCGAGGTCACGGGAACTGGTCATGGCGAACATCCTGGCCGGTTACGAAAAACCGTACGATGCGTACGGCGTGCGAAAGAACGGCGAGGAATACCCGTTGCGCCTTGAGGCCAGAAACATCCCCTACAAGGGAAAAGCGGTCCGCAGCGTCGAGTTCAGAGATGAAACGGCCCGCAAGCACGCCGAGATGGAGCTGATCAAGGCCAAGGAGTCCGCCGAAACCGCGAACAAGGCCAAGTCGGAGTTTCTGGCCAACATGAGCCACGAAATCCGCACGCCGCTCAATGGCGTCATGGGCCTCATGCAGCTTCTGCAGACCACACACCTGGACGGCGAGCAGCGCGAATTCGTTTCCATGGCCATCAGGTCCTCGGAACGCCTGTCCCGGCTGCTGACCGATCTGCTCGACATCTCCAAGATCGAGGCGGGCAAGATGGAGATCGTCGAAGAGGATTTCAGCCTGCGGGAGCTGTGCGATTCCGTGACCGGGCTTTTCGCCGTCAACGCCGCCGAAAAAAACGTCTCCCTCGAATATGTCATCGATCCCGCGCTGCCGCCGGTTCTTTTCGGGGGCGTCGCCAGGCTGCGTCAGATTCTCTTCAACCTGGTCGGCAACTCCCTGAAATTCACCGAGCAGGGCCGGGTCCGGCTGGAGATCGTTCCCCTCTCCGCCTCCCGGGACAGCGAACGGCGGCTTCTTTTTTCCGTGTACGATACGGGAATCGGCATCCCGGAGGACAAGCTCACGGATCTGTTCAGGCCGTTCGCGCAGGTCGAAGGCAGCTACACCCGCAAGTACCAGGGCGCTGGGCTGGGGCTGGCCATCGTGCGCCGCCTGGTCGAGCTCATGAGTGGGCATATCTACATCGAAAGCGTCCTCGGCGAGGGCACCGAGGTGCATGTGGCCCTGCCGATCAAGGCTCACAGAACCGCCCCCGCGGAGACGCGCACCGAGCCGGCAGGGACGCCCTGCGCGAGTCTGCGCGTCCTGCTGGTCGAGGACGACCTCTCCAACCAGGTCGCCACCAGCAAATTGCTGGAAAAATCGGGGCATGTTGTGACGCTGGCCGAAAATGGCGTGAAGGCCCTGGATTTCCTGCGCAAGACGCGCTTCGACATTGTCCTCATGGACATCCAGATGCCCGTCATGGGCGGGCTGGAGGCCACCCGGGCCATCCGCGGGGCGCCTGATTTGGCCCTGCACAAAGACGTCCCCATCATCGCCCTGACCGCGTATGTCATGGCTGGCGACAGGGAGACGTTTCTTGGCGCGGGCATGGACGATTACCTCGCCAAACCTGTCAGCCGCAGCACCCTGGACGCGATGCTCGAAAAATATGCCCGGCGCATCGCGGGGCAAGCTACGGTAACGCTCTAGCGTAGCGCAATATCCGGATCAGAGAAGGCGGCCGGGCATGGACTCATGCCCGGCCGCCCTTTTGTGATTTCCCGAAACAGGAAAGGTCAACCGGGGCCCGCTGTTCCCGGGCGAGTGCGGATTTCGGGGTGTCTCGACCTGACGGCTGAAACCGGGCTCATTTGTCGAGGGAGTGAACGGCCTCGTACTCGGCCAGGGCGGCGTTGAAGCATTCGAGGAAATGCGGGTGCTCGCGAATGAACCTGTGGGTGAAAAGGGCATGGAGCGGTTCGTTTTTGAGGGTGCGTGTCCGGACGCGCATGCCGATGCCCAGGTCCTCGATGATCTTCCGTGCGACAAGGTTGTTGGCGAGGATGGCGTCCAGGCGTCCGCCCAGGAGCATGTGGAAGAGGGCCGTGGTGTCCTTGGGTGTGCCCGAGACGTTGAATCCGTTGTCTTCGAGATATTCGAGCATGTTCGCCCCGATGAAGCTGCCGACCCGGGCTCTGGCCTTGAAATCCGGGGCGTCCGGATCCAGGGGACAGTCCTGCAGCAGGTACCAGGTCCAGTTCTGCGGGGCCAGCACGTCCGAAGCCACGTACAGGGCCTTTCTCTCGGCGTTGAGGGACCCGGCGAAGAAGCCGTCCACGGAATCGCTCTTGGCCAACGCCTGCGCCCGGGCCCACGGCACGACGAGCAGGTTCAGTTCGAGGCCGCACCGGGCGGCGGCGAAGCTGACCCGCTCCACGGCATACCCCGTGAAGGTGTTCGTCTCGTCGTGATACCCGTACGGGTAGAGTTCGTGCGTCGCCAGGGTGACCGACCCGGCGGCGGCGAGCCTGGGGATCAGCACGAGGGCCATGAGGAGCAGTGAGGTTCGAAGTTTGTGCGGCATTGCGTTTGGTTTGCGTGCTCGGGTCGACCGGGTTCCGGTGAAGAGTGTTGGGATGAACCTATTCAACTTTCTCAAAAATATCGATCTTTTTCACATGGAAAAACGGGTTGCGTCCTGCCGGGCCGGCCCTCCCGGGCCACGGGCGGCATGGCTCGCCGCAGCCCCATTCCTGCCGTTCAGGTCCTGTCTGTTGGGCCGGCCCTCTTCCTGAAACCGGTTGTCCCCGCCTTCGAAAGTACGTAATTCAAGTGCATCCCTCCTCCCTGACGTTACGGAGTCCCCATGACCAACGATTTCCGTCTCATGTCCATCCTGCTCCCCCTCGCCGCCATGCTTCTGTCCGGCTGCGGCAACGGCTCCTACCGCGGGCCCGTCACGGACCATTTCGACGGGCGAAGCTTCGACAACCCCTGGGCGCCCATGCCGAACCGCTTCGGCGAATTCCTCAAGTGGCGCCTGACCGCCGAGCGCGGCCCGTGGCCCGAGTCCGTGCCGGTCCAGCCCGTGCGCCCGCCGCAGCGCGTCGCCGGCGACGAGTTGCGCGTGACCTACGTCGGGCACGCCACGGTTCTCCTGCAGACCCGGGGGGTGAACATCCTCACGGACCCGATCTGGTCCGAGCGCGCCAGCCCTCTGAGCTTCGCCGGGCCCAGGCGCGTGGCCGAGCCGGGCGTGCGTTTCGAGGACCTGCCGCCCATCGACGTGGTTCTTGTCAGCCACAACCACTACGACCACCTGGATGTGGCGACCCTCGAACGTCTGCACCGGTCCTTCGCCCCCCTCGTGCTGACGCCCCTTGGCAACGACGCCATCATCGGCGATGCCGTCCCCGGCATGAACGTCCGCGCCCTGGACTGGGGTCAGAGCGCCGAGGCCGCGCCGGGATTGCGCGTCTGGCTGCGGCCCATGCAGCACTGGTCGGCCCGAGGCCTGTTCGACCGCATGGATGCCCTGTGGGGTGCCTTCGTCATCGAGACGCCGGGAGGGCCTGTCTATTTCCTGGGCGATGCGGGCTATGCCAGGCATCTGTCCGAAGAAGTCGTGGCGAAGCACGGCACGCCCCGCCTGAGCCTGTTGCCCGTAGGGGCGTACGCGCCGCGGTGGTTCATGGCCTATGCCCACATGAACCCGGAGGAAGCGGTGCAGACGTTCATGGACCTGGGGCAGGGGCTGGCCATGGGCACGCAGCACGAGGTCTTCGCCATGGCCGACGAAGGCTACGACGACCCGCGCCGGGACCTGGCGCGCGCCCTGGGGGAAAGGGGAGTGGACGCCTCGCGTTTCGTGCTGCCGAAGGTGGGGGAATGGTTCGTGGTGCCCATGGGGGGCGGTGCGCGCACGGTACGGTGATGCCGGCTCCTTTCGCGTCCCGTTTCGGGGTATGACCGCCTTCCCGCTCTCGTCAGGAGTGCGCGATCTGGCTGTCAGGACCAGGAGTGTGTGAATGCCTGCGGCTCAATTCTTCAATACTCCACGCCTGCCGCTTCACACAAAAACCGCATGAAAGGCGCCGCGGCCGCAAAGCGCCCGGCCGAGAGTTCGACCAGTTTCGCACCTGTCACCTCCTCGCGTGTGAGAGGGCACAGGCAGAGGAAATCCTTGCGCTTGATGTCGTCGATTTCCGGATGGTCGGCGGAAAATCCTCGCGGTGGGCGTTTGAGCGTTTCGCCGGCCATGCGCCAGTGCGCAGCGAACGGGACGTCGTCGCGTGCGGCGCGCCAGCGTGCGGGTTGCTCGGCGATGAGGTTGCGGATGCGGGCCAGCAGGTCGGCGTCCGGGTGCCAGCTTCCCACGCCGAGAAAACATTCCTCGGGCGCCACGTGCAGGTAAAAGCCCGGCGCATGAACGTCCTTTCCGAGGGCGTGTCGGAACTGGATGCCGACGTTGGTCTTGTAGGGCGTCTTGTCGGGCGAAAAGCGGCTGTCGCGGTGCACGCGCATCAGAGAGCCGCCCGTCTTGCGGGCGTCGGCGCGGAACTGCGGTGCGAAATCCGCCAGCATCGGCCCCATCGCGCGGATGTACTCCAGCGCAGGCGTGCGTACGCAGTCCTCGTAATTGCCCTTGTTCGCCTCGAACCAGGCCCTGTCGTTGTTGCCGGCGAGGTGTTCGAGGAATGTGAACGTGGCGGAAGTGAAGTGCATGGCTCTGCCTCCGTAACTCCGGTTGCCAGCTCTCTGCGGCCAAGAGCCGTCTGAAGGAGTTGATTTCTTCCTTGCTCAGGTCTGAACGGACGCCCGATGGCGCAGCCGAGGCGGGAGATGATCCTCGGGCGGCCTTCGAGGCGGGCCCGGGTCGTTATCCTTTTTTCCGCTTTCCCCAGGGACAGGAGGACACGCAGACGCCGCACAGGTAGGGGGCGATGTGTGCCTCTTCCGAGAAACGCCTCAACTGGGCCACGCAGGCGTCCAGGTCCACGGCCTCGCGGCGCGTGGCGAAATGCGAATCCGTGCCTACGCCCCTGATGGCGCCCGCCGGGCAGGCGTCGGTGCAGGCGGTGCAGGTTCCGCAACGATTCCTGAGAGGTTTGTCGGGGGGGATTTTCAGGTCGGTGAGCACCGTCACCAGCCGGACGCGAGGTCCGTGCTCCGGCGTGACCAGCAACAGCGATTTGCCCTGCCAGCCCAGTCCTGCGGCGATGCCCACGGCCTTGTGGGAGAGATAGGATACAAAGGTCTCCTCGCACAGGATCTGGCTCGCCGGGAGGGGCAGGGCGCTTCCGCCCCTGGATTGCAGCCAGGCCGCAAGCCTCGTGGCGATGTCGTCCAGCACGGCGTTCACCCGGATGTAATGCTGGGAATACAGCGCCGTCGGACCGTGGGTCACCTGGTCCACGATTCCGTCGGCCAGCCGCACGGCCACGCAGACCGCCCGCGGCCATCCGTCCAGCAGATCGGCCGGCCGCGTTCCGATGCCCGCCAGTCGTTGCGTATCCGCCACTCCGATCAGATCAGCGCCCCACTCGCGGGCGCGCTCCGTCATGTCGTTTTTCACATTCTGCATATGTCGCTCATACGTCGAGTTGCCTGGAAACAGCATCGAGTTCCTTGAACAGACCACAGATGGCGGTGCTTGTCCATGAACGGCGGGATGGAGGGGAGGGGACTGGGTGATGCCAGACCGTGGATTTGGGGAAAGGCGTGGCGTCA
>CALMTS010000287.1 GCA_937872685.1 uncultured Desulfomicrobium sp. | reverse complement strand
TCTCGGCCAGGGAGTTGCCGCCCAGGCGGTTGAAGCCGTGCATGTCCCAGCAGGCCGCCTCGCCGGCGGAGAAGAGGCCTTTGAGGCCGTAGGCCGCGCCGTTCTTGTCCGTGCGCACGCCGGCCATGGTGTAGTGCTGGGTCGGGCGCACGGGGATGAGCTGGGTGCGCGGGTCCACGCCCAGGAAGTTCTGGCAGATTTCGTCCACCTCGCGCAGCTTGGTGGAGATGTGCTTGTCGCCGAGGTGGCGGATGTCGAGCCAGAGGTGCTCGCCGTAGGCCGAGGGCACGCCCTTGCCGGCGCGCATGTGCTCGGTCATGCGGCGCGAGACCACGTCGCGGGAGGCCAGCTCGGCCTTCTCGGGCTCGTAGATGTGCATGAAGCGTTCTTCATTGACGTCCAGGAGCGTTCCGCCGTCGCCGCGGCAGCCTTCGGTGACGAGGATGTCCGTGGGCACGATGCCCGTGGGGTGGAACTGGATGGACTCGGGGTTGCCGATGGGCACCACGCCCGTGTCCTGGGCGATGACGTGGCCGCCGCCGTCGCAGATGACGGCGTTGGTCGTGGCCTTGTAGATGCGGCCGAAGCCGCCGGTGCAGATGGCCGTGGCCTTGGCCAGGTAGGTTTCGAGCTTGCCGGTGCGCAGGCAGCGCACGATGGCGCCCATGCACTGCTCTCCGTCATGGATGAGGGAGATGGCCTCCTTGCGGTCCAGGACGTTGATGCCGAGCTCGGCGCATTTGTTGTCCATGGTGCACATGACCGCGTGCCCCGTGCCGTCGGAGGTGTAGCAGGTGCGCCATTTGGCCGTGCCGCCGAAGGAGCGGGCGGTGATGAGGCCTTCCTTCTCGGGCTTCTCGAATTTCTCGAATTTTTCGCCGCCCTTGAAATAGGAGGACGTGCCCGGAACGACTCGGTTCCACGGCACCCCCCAGTGGGCCAGGCGGCGCATCTCGATGGGTGCCGCGTCGGCGAAGAGGCGGGCCACTTCCTGGTCGCAGCCCCAGTCCGAGCCCTTGACGGTGTCCATGAAATGCACGTCGGTGTTGTCGCCCTCGCCCATGGCGCAGTTGCCGAGGGCCGCCTGCATGCCGCCCTGGGCGGCCGAGGAGTGCGATCGCCGGGCCGGGACGATGGAAAGACAGATGACGTTGAAGCCGGCCAGCGCGGACTCGACGGCCACGCGCTCACCGGCCAGGCCCGCGCCGATGACCAGAAGATCGGAATAGTATGTCTGCATGCCTTCCCCCCTTTAGCCCAGGAATGCGAAACGCAACAAGGTGATAAGACCGATGCCCATGAACACGGCGAACATGATGTTCTCGGCCTTCTTGGCCTGGGGACGGTTGCCTGTCTTGATGAAGCCCCACTTCACGCCGATGCGGTAGAAACCCACGGAGACGTGCAGTTCGATGCTCGGCAGCAGGAGGAGGTAGAACCAGCCCCAGCCGGCCTGCACCCGCGCGGCGGACTTGACGGCGGTGATGGGCAGGTCCGAGAGGACCACGAAGAGGTGGACGGAGCCCATGACCAGCACGATCATGGCCGTGACGGCCTGGACGACCCACAGCCATGTGTCGGCGTGGTGCATCATCTTGGCGTGTTCCCAGATGGTCTTCTGGCCCTCGGCGCGGAAGGGAATCTTGCGCGCGGCCAGGACAAAGTGGGCGATCATGGTTATGAAAATGACCGGGCCGCCGACCTGGGCCATGTATGTGGCCTCGAAAAACCAGGCGATGGCGTCCATGATCTTTGGCGACAGGACCACGGACGAGACGAGCAGCATGTGGCACCACATGAACAGGACGAGACCGGCGCCGGTCAGCATCTGGAGCCAGTCGAGATACGCATCCCGGCGCCCGGGGCGCACGACATGCATGGTGGCATCAACGGACATACTTCCTCCGAAGTTGCGGAGCCAATGCAGTGCAGGCTCCTGGTTGAACAACCAATTCGTTTGTCTCAAGGCGATGATGCTCCGAAGAATTTCGGAAATGATTTTTGTAGAAAGAAGTGCTAGTCGATCGGGATTGATCAGTCAATCATGTGCGTTGGAAAGATGCGTCCTGTCCGTGATGCAATGCGGTAAACATCTTGGAAAGATTGAAATAACGGATTTGGAGGATTTATGGGTACGGAAATCAAACGCTTGACGGTTGGCGGAATGCACTGCGCGGCCTGTTCCTCGCGCATAGAGAAAGTGGTCGGCGCCATGCCCGGGGTGGATGAGATTTCCGTCAATCTGGCCACGGGGGAGATGGATCTGCGCTACGACAAGGATGGGCTTGAACTTGAGCAGGTTCTGGAGCGCGTGCGCGACATGGGCTTCAGCGTGGAGCAGCCTGCGTCGGAAACGGTCCTGGAATTGCGCATCGGCGGCATGCATTGCGCGGCCTGTTCATCTCGCATCGAACGCGTGACCTCCGCCATGGATGGCGTGAAGGAGGCCGCGGTCAATCTCGGGGCCGAGAGCGGCCGCTTCGTCTTCGACCCTGCCCGGGTGTCCCAGCGCGCCCTGCGCCAGGCCATCCACGATGCGGGTTTCACCACGGAGTTGCGGCGTGGGGAAAAGGCCGGGGAAGAGGAGGCGCGCATCGCCGCCCGCCTGGCGGAGAAGAGGCGCGGCGTGGTCTGGTCCATGGCCTTCGCCCTGCCTCTGCTCGTCCTTTCCATGGGCCACATGTGGGGCATGCCCCTGCCGCTCTGGCTCGATCCCATGCACGCGCCCGGCGCTTTCGCCCTGGCCCAGCTCCTGCTGACCCTGCCCGTAATCTGGAGCGGGCGGAGCTTTTACCTGGTCGGTTTCCCGGCCCTTGTCCGCCGCGCTCCCAACATGGACTCGCTCGTGGCCGTGGGCACGGGTGCGGCCCTGGTCTATTCGCTCTGGAACACGGTGGAGATCTGGCTTGGGGTGGATGCCATGGCCCGGGCCATGGACCTGTACTACGAGTCGGCGGCGGTGCTCATCGCCATGATATCGCTGGGCAAGTATTTCGAGGCCCGGTCCGTGTCCAAGACAACCGGTGCGGTGCGGGCCCTCATGGCCCTGGCCCCGGACACGGCGGTCCTCGTGGACGGGGAGGCCGAACGCGAGATTCCCGTGGAAGAGATCGAACCCGGGGACCTGCTGCGCATCCGCCCCGGCGGCCGCCTGCCCGTGGACGGCGAGGTGGCCGAAGGGGAGAGCCACGTAGATGAATCCATGCTGACGGGCGAGCCTCTGCCCGTGCGCCGCGCCCCCGGCGACAAGGTTTTCGGCGGCACCCTCAACACCACGGGCTCCTTCGTCATGCGCGCCTCCCTGGTGGGCGAGGACACCATGCTGGCCCGCATCGTGCGCCTGGTGCGTGACGCACAGGGCTCCAAGGCGCCCATCGCCAGCCTGGCCGACACGGTCAGCTTCTATTTCGTGCCGGTGGTCATGGCCCTGGCCTTGGTTGCCGGCCTGTCCTGGTACTTTCTCAGCGACGAACCATTCACCTTCGCCCTGCGCATCGCCATCTCCGTGCTGGTCATCGCCTGCCCCTGCGCCATGGGGCTGGCCACGCCGACGTCCATCATGGTCGGCACTGGCCGCGGCGCGCAGCTGGGGGTGCTCATCAAGTCCGGCCGCGCCCTGCAGCGGGCCGGGGAGCTGGACACCCTGGTTTTCGACAAGACCGGGACCCTGACCGTGGGCAAGCCCGAGCTGGGCGAGGTCTGGACGGCGCCCGGAACGGGCAGGGACGAGCTCGTGCTGCTGGCTGCAGCGGTGGAGGCCCAGTCCGAGCATCCTCTGGGTCGGGCCGTGGCGGCGGCCGCCAAGGGGACGCCGCCCAAGGCGAAGGATTTCCGGGCCGTGCCCGGACAAGGCGTGAGCGCCGAGGTCGATGGGCGGCGCGTGGCCATTGGAAACGAGCGGCTGATGCGTTCCCTGGACATTGATCCGGAACAGGCCGCACACGCGCGCGGACGCATGGAGGAGAAGGGCGCCACGGTGGTGCACGTGGCCGTTGACGGGAAGCTCTCGGGCCTTCTGGCCATCAGCGACCGGGTCCGGCCCGAATCCAGGCTGGCCGTGCAGCGCCTGCGGGACCTCGGCATGGACGTGGTGCTCCTGACCGGCGATTCGGAGCGAGCGGCGCGCGCCGTGGCCGGGCAGCTCGGCATCGACCGGGTCGTGGCCGGGGTGTTGCCGGACCGCAAGGCGGAGGAGATCGTCGCCCTGCAGCAGGGCGGGCGCGTGGTGGGCATGGTCGGGGACGGCATCAACGACGCCCCCGCCCTGGCGCAGGCCGACCTGGGCGTGGCCATGGGCTCAGGCATGGACGTGGCCATGGAATCCGGCGACGTGGTGCTCATGCGCGAGGACCTCTCGGGCGTGCTCACGGCCCTGGCCTTGAGCCGCGCGGTCATGCGCAACATCCGCCAGAACCTGTTCTGGGCCTTTGCCTTCAACACCATCGGCATCCCGGTGGCGGCCGGCCTGCTGCACCTTTTCGGAGGCCCTACCCTGAGCCCCATGCTGGCCGGCACGGCCATGGCCATGAGCTCGGTCTTTGTGGTCAGCAACGCCCTGCGGTTGCGTTTTTTTGTCCCGCCGCATACATGAGGAAAGTATCGAAGATCCTTTGTTGTTTCTGCATGGAGCGAAGAGCATGGAGAAGCCCATCGAGCGCGTCCTGCCGGGCGAGATCCTGGCGGCGGATGTCGTGGACGGAGCAGGACGGCTCCTTTTTCCCAGGGGTGCGGCCCTGACGGAGAGTGCCTTAGAGGCCCTTCGTCTGCGGGGGGTGTCCGGCGTCGAGGTCAAGGGGGAACCCTTGCCCCTCAGTCCGGAGCTTATGGCCAAGGCCATGGAGCGAGCGCAGAGATTCTACGCGGGCCACGACATGACCATGCCCCCGGGACCGATCATGCTCGGGTTGCGCGTCGAGGCCGAAGCCCAACGAATGGAGAGGGGGCTTCCCGCCCTGCTGCGCGAATGCCGTGCGCTGTCCTCCGAGGCGCTGTCCCCGGAAGATCTGCCCGCCTTCAGCCTGGACTGCTTTGAACCGCCGCAACTCTCGGCAATTGCATTTCAGTTGAACCGCGAACTCTATTCGCCCGAACCTTCCAGCCAGAAGGTCGTGGAGATCATCGGCCGCAGCCCCGGGCTCACGGCGCGGCTCCTGCGTCTGGTCAATTCCCCCCTGTACGGCTTTCGCGGCAAGGTCGAGACCGTGTCCCGGGCCGTGTCCATCGTCGGCCTGCGCGAGGTGGGCATGCTCGCCGCGAGCCTCATCATGGTCGAACAGTTCGGCGTCATTCCGTCGTCCGTCGTCGACATGCGCACCTTTCTCGAACACTGTCTGGCCTGCGCCCTGGCGTCAAAGGCGCTGGCTCGGGCCACGGGCCTGGTGGAAGAGGAGCAGGCCTTTGTGGCGGGCCTGCTGCACGACATCGGCCGGCTCTACTTCTTTACGGCCTTTCCCGAGCGCTCGCGATACTGCATGAACAGCGCCCGCAGGCATGGGCGGCCGCTTCTGGAGGAGGAGGCGCTCTTTTTCGGCGTCGACCATGGCGCCATGGGGATGCGTCTGCTGGAAGGATGGGGCATGCCCGGAATGCTGGGCCAGGCGGCCGGGTATCATCATGACCCCCTGCGGGCCCACGAACCCATGCTGCCCGGCGTCGTCCACCTGGCCGACGCCATGGTGCAGGCCATGGGCCTGGGGTGCAGCGGCGAGTGCGGCCCGCCCCCGCTCAGGCCCGGATTCGCGGCCCTGGTGCCTTTGGGGCCGGATCAGATGGCGGACATTGCGGTTGGCATCGGAGAGCAGTTCGATGCCATCGTGCCGGCGTTTTCAGAATGAGCAACCCTTAACTCCCAGGAGTTCACATGCAGATCGAATGCAAGAGCGTCCCCGAGGCCACGGTGCTCGAAGCCGTGGCGACGATGACCATCCCCGAGATTCCAGCCTATGCCGGGAAGATCATTCCCATGCTCCTGGCCGAGGCGGAAAGCAGGGGCATGGCCGTCATCGGCCCGTGCGTGTTCACGTACGAGGGGTGCGACGGCAGTATCGAGCGGGAATTCACCATGCGAGTGGCGTTTCCCGTTGACGGGTGCCGTGGCGAGGGTGCCTTCGCCTGCACGCAGGTGCCGGCCCATGAGTGTCTGAGCGCGTCCTATCGCGGGCCCATGAGCGGCCTGGGCACCGCCTGGAGCGCGTTCAGCCCCCTGGCTCTGAGGAAGGGCAAGGCGCTGCTTCCCATCGGCCGCGAGGTCTATCTGCACTGGATCGACCCTGACAGCCCGGAAAACCAGGTCGAGCTGCAGATTCCCCTTTCGGCGTAAAAAAGGCCGCCCCCGTGAGGGAGCGGCCGCGGAAGGGTGGAATCCCCTTGAAATCAGATGCAGGAGTCGGCCGGGGTGTAGGGCAGTCCGAAGGCTTCGGCCACGCCCTTGAAGGTGATCTTCTCCCCTACCATGTTCAGGCCGTTCTTCAGACCTGGATTTTCCTTGC
>CALMTS010000286.1 GCA_937872685.1 uncultured Desulfomicrobium sp. | reverse complement strand
GATCTGGGCGGCGATGCGGCCCTCGCCCGTTTGCGGAAACGGCTGCAGAAACGCGATCTTCCGCCTCTATGGATTACTGGAACCCTGGTTCGACAGGACATGGAAGCTCAATGAGATCGAAATGGTAAAATAACAGAAGCATTCGGCGCCGCATGGCGGTTTTCCGAACGGAAGGTGAAACATGGACGAAAAAAACGGTTATCATCATTGCACTTGCGGTGTCGACGCTGAGGTTCTGATATGAAAGTAGCTGCTGGTTTATTCGCTATCTGCGTGTTCATTGCATTTACATTTAGAATGTCCGTTGATGCCGGCAAGGAACCCTCTTCTTACGCCGGGTCCGCAAGCTGCCGCGAGTGCCATGAGAGGTTTTATCAGCTCTGGTCCACGTCAATGCACGGACTGGCCATGCAGCCCTACACGGAGAGCTTCGCGGTGGAAAAACTCACGCCGCATCAGGG
Organism: uncultured Desulfomicrobium sp.; assembly: GCA_937872685.1. GTDB lineage: Bacteria > Desulfobacterota > Desulfovibrionia > Desulfovibrionales > Desulfomicrobiaceae > Desulfomicrobium. The sequence continues at coordinate 2,584 of CALMTS010000286.1, read as the reverse complement.
CGATATCGCGATAGGGAAAGCGACGTACCGCGCCGATATTGATGAAGGTGTCGTGATCGAAACGGATCGGAGGGGGACCAAGACGTTCCAGATCGAGCATGTTCTCGGCGGCAAGAACGTCTACTATTTCCTTACGCCTCTCGACAAGGGAAGGCTGCAGACCCTCCCCGTTGCGTATGATGTCAACAAGAAGGAGTGGTTCGACACCGCTGCCAGCGGTATACGACATTTCCCAGGCGGAGGACAAGGCGAGGCGGTCGACTGGCAGCACTACACCTATACCTTCAATACCGCCTGTTACAGCTGTCACGTCAGCCAACTCGACAGCAACTATGATATCGGCACCGACTCCTACGACACGACCTGGAGCGAGCCCGGCATCAACTGCGAGACCTGTCACGGTCCCGCGGCCGAGCACAACACGATCGCCAGGGCGACGCCCAAGGGCCAGCCGCTGCCGGAGCTGCGCATCATCAGCACCAAGACGATGACAACGGCCCAGCGCAACGATTCCTGCTCGGGCTGCCATGCCAAGGCCAGCCCGCTGACCTCTGCATACCGGCCCGGGGAACGGTTTTATGACCATTACGATCTCGCGACCCTTGAGGATGCCGACTTTTATCCTGATGGCCGTGACCTGGGAGAGAATTATACGCTGACCTCGTGGAACATGAGCCCTTGCGCCAAGTCGGGGCAGCTCGACTGCATGCACTGCCATACATCGAGCGGCCGCTACCGCTTCAAGCAGGAGAAATTCAACAATGCCTGCCTCCCCTGCCACGGGGATAAGGTAGAGAACCCGGCGGCGCACACGCACCACCCGGTCCAGAGCGAGGGAAGCAAGTGCGTCTCCTGCCACATGCCCATGACGGCCTTCGCGCGGATGAACCGCAGCGACCATTCGATGCTGCCACCGACGCCGGCGGCGACCCTGGCCTATCAGTCTCCCAACGCCTGCAACATCTGCCACCAGGACAAGAATGCGGCATGGGCCGACCAATTGGTCCGGCAATGGCGCACCCGGGACTACCAGGCGCCGGTGCTCAAACGCGCGGCGCTGATCGACGCGGCCCGCAAACGGGACTGGTCGAAACTGCCTGATATGATTGCCTACATCGCCGACCCCGGGCACGACGAGATATTTGCCGCCTCGCTCATCAGACTCATTCCGCCGGCGCAGAACCCGCGGCTCAAGGAAGTTTTTCTTGGCGCGGCCAAGGATCCGTCCCCCCTGGTGCGCAGCGCCGCGGTCCAGGCGCTGGGGCTGATTCCGTCCGTGGAGAGTCTGCAGGCGCTGATCGAGGCCACGGCAGACGACTACCGGCTGGTCCGAGTGCGTGCCGCCTCCGGCATCGCATCCTTCCCGCGCATGAGCGTTCCGCCCGCCTATCAGGCGCAGATGCGGAAGGCCAATGACGAATATATAGCCTTGATCACAGCGCGGGCCGACCAGTGGACTTCCCATTACAACCTCGGCAACTATTACCTTGGCCAGGGCGATGCGCGAGCGGCGGCGGCCTCTTACCAGACGGCGCTGCAGCTCGACCCGCAAGCCATCCTGCCGATGGTAAACACGTCCATTGCCCATGCCCGGATGGGCGAGAACGACCGGGCGGAAAAGGCCCTGCAGGAGGCGCTCAAGCAAGCCCCGGACAATGCCGCGGCGAATTTCAACATGGGACTGCTGCAGGCGGGCAAGAACAACCTCGCGTCTGCCGAGACCTATTTGAAAAAAGCCTTCGCGGCCGATCCGCAGATGGCCCAGGCCGCCTATAATCTCTGCATAATCACCGCAGCCGATCGCATCGGCGAAGCGGTGAACTGGTGCCGGCAGGCGTCGGATATCAACCCCCAGGAGCCGAAGTACGCCTATACCCTCGCCTTCTACCAGAATCGGCAGGGCGACAGGGAGGCGGCGGTGACGACCCTGCAAGCACTCCTCGCAAAGTACCCGCAGCACAAAGATGCCGAGAGACTTCTGAATGAAATATCAAGATAGATCCCAGATGAAGAAAGGAGCAAGGGAAATGAGACAGCACAGAAAAGCTTTCAGCCGATTGCCGGGTGCGCTGGGCATCATCGTGTTGAGCATGGTGCTTTCCGCAGCGCCCATTGCTGCCGCAGCGGAGTCACCCAAGCGGCCGAACATCGTCATCATCCTTGGTGACGACCTCGGTTTTGCCGACCTGGGCGCCTACGGCAGCGAGATCAAGACGCCGAACCTCGACTCGCTGGCAAACAACGGCGTGCGCTTCACCAACTTCTACACGCACGCGAGCTGTTCGCCCACGCGATCGATGCTGCTCAGCGGTGTCGATACCCACGTGAACGGCCTCGGCAACATGAACGAGTGGACCGCGCCCAATCAACGCGGCGTGCCCGGCTACGAGGGTAACCTCAACCACCAGGTCGCAACGCTGCCGCAGCTGCTCAAGGACGCCGGCTACCACACCTACATGGCCGGCAAGTGGCACCTGGGCAAGGCGCCTGACCAGATTCCGGCGGCGCGCGGCTTCGAGCGCGACTTCGCGCTGCTCGACGGCGGCGGCAGCTACTGGAACATGATGAACATCACCGCCGCCGT
>CALMTS010000285.1 GCA_937872685.1 uncultured Desulfomicrobium sp. | reverse complement strand
ACGCGCTTGTGCCATGAACTCCATGGAGATCGACGGCCCGACCCCGGACCTGAGCCGGGTTGGATATGCGGAGCGCACCCCGGCGGGGCGCGCGGTCCCTATTTTGGAATATGAAATCCCGGAGGCGGCGACCTTTACCCGCGCGGCGATGCTTCTGAGCGCATCACCGCTGGCGACGGGCTGCCTGGACCGAAGCGCGAGGAGCCTGAATGAGTTTCAACCCGCCCGGCATGTCACTGAGAACTTCCATCCTGCTGCTTCTGGTCTGCGCGATCGTGATTTCCTCCGGCCTTGTAGGCTGGGTCTCCTATTGGGGCAGCCGCGAAGCGGTCGAGGACGTGGGCCTGCAGTTGCGCAAGGAAGTCTCGCACCGCATCTCGGAGCACCTCCTGAATTTCCTGCGCCTGCCCCATGAGATCAACCGCGCCAATGCCCAGGCCTTGCGGCAAGGGCTGGTCTCTGCCCGTGATTCCCGGATTCTCGTCTCGAGGTTCGCCGAACAGGTGGATCTCTTCCCCTCGATATCCAGCATTTATTTCGGCAATGTCCGCGGCGGGCTGGCCAACAGCGGGCGTGGTGCGCACGATGCCTCCCGCTACGCCATCCTGACGGACGGTTTTGAAGCCGGGCCTTTCCGCAGGTACTCGGTGGACCCGCAAGGGCGCCTGGGAGAGGAGCTGGCCCACGCGGATGCATTCGATGCCCGGACCAGGCCGTGGTACACGAAAGCCATGTCGGCCGGCGGGCCCGTATGGAGCGGCATTTATGTCCTTTTCACCGGCCAGGACATGGCCCTGGCCGCCAGCCGTCCTGTGTTCGACGAGCAGGGCCGGACGCTCGGGGTCGTGTCCGTGGACGTCTTTTTATCCCACATTTCCGCCTTTCTGCAGCAGCTTCGCATCGGCAGCACGGGCAAGGCGTTCATTGTGGAGCGTTCCGGCCTCCTGGTGGCGGGATCGGGCACGGAGCCGCTCTTTATTCCGGGCCGGAACGGAAACTCCAGCCGGCGTCTCGCGGCAGCGCAGAGCCGGGATCCTTTGGTGCGCGGGGCGGTGCAAACCCTGACCTCGAAATTTTCGTCATTTGACCGGATCGATGCGGAACAGCATGCCGATTTCGTGGACAACGGCCGGAAGATATTGATGACGGTCTCCCCTTTGCGGGATCCGCTGGGCATTGACTGGCTCATTGTCGTTGCCGTGCCGGAGTCGGACTTCATGGGCAGGATAGGGGACAACGTCTGGACAACCGCGGCCCTCATTCTCGGCGTGCTGTCCCTGTCGCTTTTGATCGGGACGCTGCTGGCGCGCACGATCGTACAGCCCATCATCCGGCTCGAGCAGGCGGCCAGCATGCTGGCCAGCGGATCCGGCGTGAAAAAGATACGTGAGTCTTCCCGGGTTTCGGAAGTTTTGAGTTTGACCCGTTCCTTCAACCAGATGGCGCGGCGCCTTTCCTGCACCATGCAGGGGATGCAGCGGGAACTCGGCGAACGGCAGAGGGCCGAGGAGGCTCTGAGCGAGAGCGAGGCCAGGTACCGGACCCTGGTTGATCTTGCCGTGGACGGCATACTCCTGGGGTCGCACGAGGGTGTCATCATCGGCGCCAATCAGTGCATGTGCGACCTCCTCGGCCTGGCACGCGAGGATCTGATCGGGAAACATGTGCGGGAACTCCCGTTCACCCGGGAAACCATGGAGCGCACGCCTCTGCGTTTTGAATTGCTCGAACAGGGGGAAATCGTGCAGCGTGAGCGCACCCTCGTGCGTGCCGATGGCTCCATCGTGCATGTGGAGATGCGCAGCAAGATGATGCCTGACGGGACGTACCAGTCCATCTTCAGGGATGTCACGGCACGGAGGCTGGCGGAGGAAGCCCTGCGCGAAAGCGAGGAACGCCTGCGCATGCTCAGCGACAATCTGCCCGGGGGACTCGTGTATCAGGTTGAGACAGGGGTGGGCGGCTCTGGAAAACGTTTTTCCTACATCAGCGCCGGGGTGGAGGCGTTGCATGAGGTCAGCGTGCAGGACGTCCTGAACGACTCCGCGGTTGTCTACGGACAGATTGTGCCTGAGGATCGCGAGGTAATGGCTGAACGAGAGGCCGAGGCCTTGTCACGCCTGGCGTTTTTCCAGGCGGAGATCCGTTTTTGTCTGCCTTCCGGTGTGGTCCGCTGGAGTTACCTTGCGGCGGCGCCGCGGGAGTTGCCCGGCGGTCGCGTCGTATGGGACGGTGTCGAGATCGACATCACGGAACGCAAGGCGGCCGAGGCGGCCCTGCGGGAGGCCAAGGACGCAGCCGAGGAGGCCAACCGGGTGAAATCGGAGTTCCTGGCCAACATGAGCCATGAGATCCGCACGCCGCTCAACGGCATTCTGGGCATGATGCAGTTGCTGCGCCAGGGCCGGCTGGACGAGGAGCAGCAGCGCTACGTGGGCTTTTCCATCACGTCGGCCGAGCGATTGACCCGCCTGCTTTCGGACATCCTGGACGTTTCCAGGATCGAAGCCGGGAAGATGACCATTTTCGAAGCGCCGTTCAGTGTCACCGGGCTTGTCGATTCGGTGGTGGAGCTGTTTGAAGTCATCGCGCGCGACAAGGGGCTGGCCCTGGATTGCGCCATACATCCCGACATTTCCCCGCAGCTTGTCGGCGACGAAGCACGGGTGCGGCAGATTCTGTTCAATCTTGTGGGCAACGCCCTGAAGTACACTGACCAGGGATGCGTCACGGTGCGTATCTCCCCCATCCATGCCGATGCAGGCCTGGCCGGGGGAGTCTGCATGAGCGTCACCGACACGGGCGTGGGCATCCCGGACCGCATGCTCCCGGGCATATTCGAGCCGTTCAGGCAGGTGGAAGGTTCACACACCCGCAGATACGAGGGGGCAGGGCTCGGATTGACCATTGTCCGGCGGCTGGTGGAGCTGATGCACGGGAGCATTGCCGTCCAGAGCGAGGCCGGACGGGGCACCACGGTGCGCGTCATGCTCCCCCTTCGCGCTTCGGACGAATCGTCTCTGCCCGGCAGCGTCCAGGAAGATGCCTTGGCGGTTGAGGCAGGGCGGAGCCTGCGCATCCTTCTGGCCGAGGACGAGGCGATCAACCAGCTGGCCATGAGTTCACTGCTGCGAAAGGCCGGTCACGACGTGACCATCGCCGGGAACGGGCAGGAGGCCCTGGACATCCTCCGGCATGCGGTTTTCGACTGTGTCCTCATGGATGTGCAGATGCCGGTCATGGGCGGCATCGAAGCCACGAAGATCATCCGTTCCTCGCCGGAACTCGCGTGCGGGAAGGACATCCCGATCATCGCCCTGACCGCACATGCCATGAGCGGGGACAGGGAGTCTTTTCTGCAGGCGGGAATGGATGATTACCTCCCCAAACCGGCCCGAATGGGAGAATTGTCCGCAGTGCTCGCCAGGATTGCCCGCAAGGCTTCCGGAGGAATCGAGTAGGTTTCAGGGGAATTGCAGGGGAGGCGACGTCCGGGACAGGAGCCCCCCCTTTCAACGACAAGGCCCCCGTCCGGAGACGAGGGCCCAGAGCGCGGGATGACAGCGAGATGCGTTACCAGACCTGGCGCACCTTGACCCCTTTTGCGGCCATGTAGTTCTTGAGGTCCGCCACGGTGTATTCGCCGTAGTGCACGATGGAGGCGATAAGCGCGGCCGAGGCCCGGCCTTCGGTAACGGCGTCGACCATGTGCTGCGGGTTGCCCGCCCCGCCCGAGGCGATGACCGGGATGCGGACGTTGTCGGCGATGAGGCGGGTCAGGGTCAGCTCGTAGCCGTCCTTGGTGCCGTCGGCGTCGATGGAGTTGATGCACAGTTCGCCCGCGCCCAACCGTTCGACCTCTTTGGCCCACCACAGGGCGTCGATGCCCATGTGCTTCCGCCCGCCGTGGATGACGATCTCGTAACCGGAGGGAATGGCCTCGGTTTTCGGTACGCGCAGGACGTCCATGCCCACGACGATGCATTGCGAGCCGAAGGCCGCCGCTCCTTCGGAGATGATGTGCGGAGTCTTGACCGCGGCAGAGTTGACCGAGATTTTTTCGGCACCGGCCAGCAGCACCTCGCGCATGTCGGCCACGGTGGAGATGCCGCCGCCCACGGAAAAGGGGATGAAGATCTGGGAGGCCACGTCCTCCACGACCTTGAGCATGATGCCCCGCCCTTCGTGCGAGGCCGTGATGTCGTAGAAGACGATTTCGTCGGCGCCTTCCTCGTAGTAACGTCTCGCCGTCTCGACGGGATCGCCGATATCCACGTTGCCCTCGAACTTGATGCCCTTGGTCAGCTTGCCGTTCCTGACATCCAGGCAGGGGATGATCCTCTTACTGAGCATTGGCCGCCTCCCTGCAATAGTCGTAGAAATTCGAAAGCATCTTCAGGCCCGGCCGGCCGCTCTTTTCGGGGTGGAACTGGGCCGACCACAGGCCGTCGCGGCCGTGCACGGAGCAGAACTCCCGGCCGTAGTAGGTTGTGCCGATGACGTACTCGGGGGCGGGGTTCGGGTAATAGCTGTGCACGAAGTAGAACTCGCTCTCCGGCGATATGCCGTCGAACAGGGGGCAGTCCTTCCGGAGGGTCACGGTGTTCCAGCCCATGTGCGGGATGTTGATGGGCGCTCCGTCCTCCT
>CALMTS010000284.1 GCA_937872685.1 uncultured Desulfomicrobium sp. | reverse complement strand
TTGGTCGTCACCCAGAACGGCGAGGCCAGGCTTGTGGTCATGGATGTCAGAACCTACGAGGAGCAGGAAGAGACCATGGCGCTCCTGAAACTGCTTGCCCTCGGCAACAAGGATGTGGAAAAAGGCGCCTTCCGGAGTGCCGAGGATGTTTGCAGGGATCTGGACGAACTGGATCTGGCATGAAACCGGCGCGCGTTCATTTTCTCGAGGTAGCGGAACGCGACCTCTGGGACCTGAGAAGCTCCATCCTGGAAAACTTCTCACGGCAACAATGGCAGGAAACATACGGGCTCATCAGGGACGCCGTCGACACAATCGCCAGCTTCCCCCAGGCCGGCAAAGTCCCGCCAGAACTTAAACCCCTGGGCGCAAATCAGTACCGCCAGATCATCGCTGGCATGAACAGGATCATCTACGAGATCCGCGGAAACGACATCTTCATCCACATCGTCATCGACACCCGCAAAGACTTCCAGTCATTCCTGACCAGACGGCTTCTGCGGGAATAACTGCCTGTTGATTAAATCAAGATACGCATCATTCAAAAAAGGACAGGCCCTCTCATGGATTTCCGTGCCGGGACATTCAATCCATAATGTGCGTAAGGGGCGTAACATGTGAACGGGCAGCTATCTCCATCGCTGCCTCCGCCCTTCTCCCGCCCTGCCCTCTGCTGCCTTTCCAGTCTTGCCGATTGTCCATCCGTGGCGTAAGTCACTGAGAAATTGCATCCCATGACCCAAAGGGGGAAACGTGATTCTTGAAGGAAAATTTGGGGTACCTGAAAGGGAAATTCGGTCGCTTTGCGAAAAATTTCGTATCCGTAGGCTTTCGCTTTTCGGTTCCGCGCTTCACGGCTCCATGAAGGCTGAAAGTGACATTGATTTACTTGTCGAATTCGAACCGGGCCATGTGCCCGGTCTGATTGCCTTGGCGAAGATTCAGAATGCGTTCAGCGATCTCCTCGGTCACCCTGTGGACCTGCGCACCCCGAACGATTTGAGCCCGCTTTTCCGTGAATCCGTCCTTCATGAAGCGCAGGCACAATATGCATCTTCATGACCAGATCCGCATCCGGCATATGCTTGAGGCTGCCAATGATGCCTTGACTTTCGCGACTGGCCGACAGCGATCGGACCTGGACACCGATCGTCAATTACTCCTCTCAATCGTCAAATCAATCGAAATCATTGGTGAAGCTGCGAGCAAAGTGAGCCCCTCAACACAGGAGAAGCACCCAGAGATTCCGTGGCATGCCATCGTAACCATGCGTCATCGGCTTGTTCATGGGTATTTTGACATTGATCACGAGGTTGTCTGGCAGACTCTTTTATCGGATATTCCTACGCTTCTCGGCCAACTTGAGGCGATCATACAACAGTCAGAAAACCAAGAATAACCAGCCACGCTGGAAGAACGTATATCCGCCGAATATATCACTGCTGGTTGATGTCTTCGCTTATATGAAGACGGCCAAGCCGCCCTCAATCCATAAGATGATCTGAGATAAGCCAAAGCGAGACCTGCCCCCCCATGCCTTGCCCTATTCAGAGACGTCAGCAAAGATGCAATTCACTATCTCGGCCGCCAGATAAAGAGAACCGAGAAGCACGCTGTAGAACGATACATTGGGGAAGATAGGTCAAGACTAGACCTGACCCTACGGCCTGCATCATCGAAAACAACTCTTGGAAGCCTCACTCACCTGGTAAAGCTTTGAAAATCCGTCGTCGGTTATCAGCCGCAACTCA
>CALMTS010000283.1 GCA_937872685.1 uncultured Desulfomicrobium sp. | reverse complement strand
CGGAACCGCGGCCTCGGGAGCAACGGAGGCAACGGGTGCAGGCGGCGTGTTCACGGGCGAATGGTCGGCGGGAAGAACGGCGGGCGCGGCGTTCACGGGATCCGGAAGAATGTGATGGGCCAGAACGACGCCCGTACGCATCATGCGCAGGCTGTACACGACGTGCCGGCGCACGGAGAAGGCAGAGGGCGGCGTGGCATTGAAAACGGCAACGACCTTTCCTTGCAGGCCCTCGGCTTCTGCGAGGAACCGGAACACCTCGCGTTCCGCCCCGATCCGGACGGAGTGGGCCGGGGGCAGGAGCAGCCCTCCCCCGAACGTTATCAGCACGCCGACGAGCATTCCGGCCACGAAGGCCAGCACCGATTTCATGAATTCGCCACCATGTCTCCCGCGGTTACGCCCGAGGCATAGGGGAGATCGGGTCAATTTTCAAGGGAGCACGCGCCTTGCCTCTTGCGCCCTTTTGGGGCAGATAGCCCACATTCGGCCGTTCGGGCGGCCCCCCAATCAAAAAATTCCGCGCGAGGTTCCCATGGCGCTTAGTGTATCCCAGTGGGCGTTTGCCCTGCTGCCCTTCCTGCTGCTCCTGGCGGCCCTGTTCTGGGGCGCGCCGGCCATCGCCCTGGTCAGCGAACTCATCGGCATGATCTCCGGCAAACCCTTTCCGGCCCGGGCGGCCAGACAGATGTCGCGGCTCGGCGTTCGAGGTCACGCCCTCTTCTGGATCGCGGTCCTGGCCGGAGGAGCCATGTTCCTGAACCACCCGGCTTCACAGTCCGAATTCGCGGCCGCCAACCGGATGCTGCTGGCCGTCACCGCCGCCCTGCCCTTTTTCGGGACCCTGGCCCTGGTCGCGTACGATCTGGGCTGGAAGTCGGCCAAGGAGCGCAAGGCCATCCACCTTCTGCTCGGATGCGTATCCAATGTGGCCATCAAGTGCGGGTACTGGGGACTTGTGGTACTGGCACTGCTCCTCTTCCGCGGCATTTCCCTGGACAGCCCGTCCTTCCTGCCCCCGTGGGGTTCGGCCCTGTGGCCCCTGGCAGCGCTCTGGCTACCCATGGCCCTGGGCCTGACGGCGGCCGGAGGCCTGGCCTATCTGCTGCTGCGGCGCAACACCGACGACTGGGGCCGCGATTACTACCGCTTCGCCGCACCCTTCCTGTGCAAATGGCACCTGGCCCTGGGCCTGGTCACCCTGGCGGTGACGGTCTGGATGTACCTGAGCCTCAAAGGCGTCTTCAACCTTCACCTGCCCCAGATTCTCTACGCCGGAGCCGCCGCCACGGCCTGCCTCGTCCTGGCCATGTCCCTCTCCCTCCTGATCTGCGGCAGCGAGCACCCCATGCGCCTGAAGGTTTCCATGCTGCTCATCACCCTCCTCACCATGCTGCATGCGGGCCTGTTCACGGTCGCCATCCTTGAAACGCTGAACCGCTACGTCCCGGGGTGGTCCGTGCCGACCTTCATGCCGCAGGTTCTGCGTCTGGTCATGTAGGCAGGCGTCCCCGGCATGCCGCCGGCCCCCCGCCTATGCAAGGCGGAAAATGGGTGCCCGGCCGTGCGGGGATGACGGAGAGTTTGGCGGAATGCCGGGAAATCAGTCCGGCGATGACGCGCAGGCATCTTTTCCTGCAATTCACTGACGGGAATCACCCCTTTTTGACGCTGCGCACGAGCCAGCGGAACAGCGCAAGCTGCGACGGGAGATAGAGCAGGTATTCCGGATGCCACTGGACGCCGATGATGGGGCGCCCCTTGGAGCACTCGACCGCCTGGGTGATCTCGTCGCGGTCCCAGCCGACCACCACCAGACCCGCACCGGCCTTGCGGACGGCCTGGTGATGCAGGCTGTTGACCCGCAACGCCACTTTTCCGCAGACCCTGCCCACCAGGGAGCCGGGATCGAGCCTGACCCGCTTGGTGGGCAGCAACCCCGGCCGGTTGGAAGTCCGTTTGCGCAGGTGGCGGATATCCTGGTGCAGCGTGCCCCCGAGAACGACGTTGATGAGCTGCGCCCCGCGGCAGATGCCCAACATCGGGACGCCATGGGACAGCGCCCAACGGATGCACTCTATCTCCAGCAGATCGCGTTTTGGGTCGGCCTTGACCTTGGCGTCGAGTTCCCCCCCGAAATGCTCCGGACTGATGTCATTCCCGCCGCCGATGACCAGGGCGTCCATCGCCCGCACGGACGCCCTGTGCCGGACGCTGATGCGCACGGGCTGCGCCCCGGCGAGCCACAGCGCGACCCGGGTGCACCACCAGGCGGGCGACCAGGTTCGGGCGTTGCCCGTCACGCCAACGCGCGGTCTTTGAGCCATGTGTCGATGAACTCCACCCAGTCGCTGCGGCTCACGCCCAGAATCGGCCTGTCGGCATCCAGAAACGCCCTGGACAGCGTGCGCAGGTAATCCTCGCGGGCGGCCAGGCGCTCCACCACGCACCAGATGTTCCATGTGCCGGACAGGTCCCAGCCGGGATGATCGATGTGGCAGTCGGGCAGGCGATAGTGAAAGGCCGGCCGAGCCGTCACCTTCATGTCGCCCACGGCCGCGCGCACGCGCCCCTCGTCGACCTGCGCCAGGAGCGGCAGCATGTCCAGGGCGCGGTTGCGGCTGGGGTTGTGCTCGAGGTAATCCTCGAAAATGTCGTCCATGTCCGCCGCCGACCTGGTGAACAGACGCTTCAGATAGGCTTCCGGGTAAAGATCGACGTACGGACTGACCCGGCGGGTGATGTCCACGTCATGGGCCTCGACCAGCCACCACTGCAACAGGGAGAAGGCCCGCAGGTAGGCGAAAAGCGTGGGTGCATCCAGATGCGGGGCCTCGACGTTGATATGGACGCCGTACGCCGACAGAAGGGACTCGTCGGTGCCCACGGCGCCGGCGTCGCGCAATGCGTCCAGCAGGGGATCGAGCGCGGCGAGCTCCGTGAGCGGAATGGGCGGGCAGACCACCTCCACGGGCACGAACAGGGCCGCGGCCTGGCTCAGCAGGTCGAGCCATTCATCCCCCTGCTTCCCCTGGACCGTACTGCGGGCGGCCTGCATCTTCAGAAAAGCCCAGTCGAGCTC
>CALMTS010000282.1 GCA_937872685.1 uncultured Desulfomicrobium sp. | reverse complement strand
CCGCGAGCTTTGTATGATTCTGAATTCTTGAACAAGGCGCAGTAATCTTCGAAGTTCGATACAGACCGCTTTTCAACGATGGAACCACCTGGACCGTTGAACGTTCTTTCCTCTCCCATGCTCAGGAAGCGAGGTTCTTTCAATGGACTTGTGAAAACTTCAGGGTGCTGCGCCAAGTAATGGTACAGGGACGTTGTCCCGGATTTTCCTGCGCCTACGATCAGAAAATTTGGCATGATATGCGAAAATTCATGAGTAGTCATCGTTTTGCACCCAAATTCTTCATGCCGCCACGTTATTGATGTTGAATCATGCCGCGCTATGCCCCAAAAGAGTGCCTCCCACGCCCAATTCATGCCCGCAATACGTCACGACTTCACCGGGGCCCGTCGGCCGGGCCCTTTGAGTTCGCCCGGAATTCGTCGAATTTCTCATGGACCATCCGTGTCATTTCCCTCCTGAAGCGCTCTGATCCGAACTGCAGCGCGTGCTCGCGGATGCCTTTGGGATCGAACGCGTGTTCCATGGCCTCGAACCGCCGCACCGCGTCTTCAAGGGAATGCACGGTCTGCTCATAAAAGAAAAGACCTGTGCGACCCTCGACCACCGTCTCCAACGCCCCGCCCCGGCCGTACGCGATGACGGGCCGGCCCGAAGCCATGGCCTCCACCGGCACGAGGCCGAAATCCTCGTCACCCGGAAAAACGAGAGCCCTGCACCGGGAGTAGTGGTCCCGCAGCACGTCGGCCGGCTGACGCCCGAGGAACTCGACATTGCCGGCGGCCATGGCGCGCAGGCACGGCATCTTGTCCCCCTCGCCGATGACAACCAGGCGCTTTCCCAGACGCGAAAAGGCCTTCACGGCGATATCCGGCCGCTTGTAGCCGACGAGTTGCCCGACCATGAGGTAGAAATCGTCCCGCCGGTCCGCAAGCCGGAACACATCCATGTCCACGGGGGGATAGATGACATCCGCCGTGCGGCGGTAGTGCTTGGCGATGCGCCTGGCGACGTTCGAGGAATTGGCCACGAAATGATCGACCCTGTCGGCGCTCAGCCTGTCCCAGAGGCGCAGATAGTGGAGCACCGGGGCCATCAGCACGCGTTTAATCCGCCCGAACCCTGCCGTGTACTCCTGGCACATGTCCCAGACGTAACGCATGGGGGTATGGCAGTAGCAGATATGCAGCGTGCGGGGACCGGTGAGCACGCCCTTGGCGGGGCCCGATTCGCTGGAAATGACGAGGTCGTAGCCCCGCAGGTCGAACTGCTCCAGCCCCAGCGGCATGAGGGGCAGGTATTTCTGGTACCAGCGCCTGGCAAAGGGCAGCGAACTGACGAAGGAGGCCGTGATCGAACGGCCAGCAAGGCTCGGGGGCAAGGCTGCGCGGTCGAGCACGAGGGTGAAGATGTCGGCCTCGGGAAAGAGGCGGCACAACTCCTCGACGACCTTTTCGCCGCCGCGCTGGGACACAAACCAGTAATGCACGATCGCTGTTTTCAAATGCGCCCTCCCGGAAAACGATCAGGCCCCGAATACAAAAAAGAACTTTCCCGCGTCACCCGACGGACCGGCCTGACCGGCCCCCACTCCCCCATGCCGCCGTGCGCCCGCCGCCCGTCCGCCCGGCCGCCCGGCCGGAGGACGCGCGGGGCGGCTGCGGATGGGGCGGCCCCCTACTGCCAAAACGCCCTCAGCCGGCCGGCAAACATCGCCGTCCGGTAGCGCCAGGCCCTGGGCCCCTCCAACGCGAGGCGCCCCAGGGGGTAGAGGACGTTCGCCACCCTGAACCACAGGGGAAACCCGTGCTTCCGGAGCAGCCGCATCCTGCCCCGCGCATAGGCGTGCGTCTTGGGGACGAGATTCCTGCCGCCGGGGTCCGGCGCCGCATGCTGCACCAGCAGTTCGGAAACCCGGTGAATCCGCGCGCCGTTGCCAAGCATCCGCAGCAGGAAATCCGTGTCTTCGCCGCACCCGTAAGGCAACCCTGTCCCCGGGCCGAGGGTGGGGTCGAAGCGGACGTCCCCAACGGCTTCCCTGCGATAGAACTGCACGAGGGCCCCGGCGTTTCGGAACGCGCCGGTCCGGCTTACGGGCTCCATCGCGGCTGGGGCTGCATCGCCGGAGAATTCCTCGCCCCAGGCGACGACAAGGCCGTCCATGCCGGGGTTGGCGGCGAAAAGCCCGGCGACCCGCTCAAGGGTGTGGGGAGCGTACCGGCAATCGTCGTCCGGGAAGGCGACCAGATCCCCGCAGGCCCGTTCCAGCCCCAGGTTCCGGGCACTGGAGACGCCCTGCGGTTCGCAGGCGACGACCGCCAGGTCCAGCGTCGCGGCGTGCGGCGCGATGACCCCGTCCAGGTACCCGGGCGGGTTCTGGTCGACGATGACCACCTGGAAGGGCCTGAACGTCTGCGTCTCCAGGCTTTCGAGCAGGCGCGCCAGTTCTTCGCGCCGGCCGAGTGTGGCGATGACGAGGCTTACGGTCATGCCCCGCCCCGCATCATCCGCCTCAGCTTCAGCACAGCGTTGCGGGCCTTGAGCAGGACCGCGCCGACCGGTGCGGCCCTGGCGAGGAGCTTCTGGTCCTCGAAATAGACGGAGCTCGCGCCGTGGCGCGTCGTGCGCCGCGCTTTCCGCGGCCCCTGCCGCACGATGGCCAGGAGGAAATCCACATACTCCTGGTCGTCCCTGAGCGGCGGCGGCGTGTCGCCGGCAAACCAGGGCCGGGAAAGCATTTCGGTGTAGCGGGCCGGATCGGCGTCCAGTTCCTTCACACGTGCGACGACCTCGGCCAGGGAAGCGAACTCATGGCAGTTGATGATCCGCCCGGGGTTGAACTCCTCGGCGACCCTGGGGTTTCCCCAGTAAATGGGGATGGTGTGCGCGGCCAGGGCGTCGCAGATCTTTTCCGTCGTATAGCCGTTCTTGCAGGAATTTTCGAAGGCGATGGTGAATTTGAACCGGCGCTGCCAGGCGAGCTTGTCGTCGACGGCGTACCCGATGGTGTTGCGGACCATGCCGCCGGAATCGACAGGCCTGTACGCGGAAAGCGCGTCGAGGAAACGTTCGCGATGGGGGCTGGCGCTTCTGGCATTGGAATAGAGAAAACTGCAGAACTTCGTTTTCGAGGCGGCCTCTCTCGCGTAGAAATCCCGGTCATGGCTCCGGTATGCATCGTCCG
Source organism: uncultured Desulfomicrobium sp. (assembly GCA_937872685.1). Taxonomy (GTDB): domain Bacteria; phylum Desulfobacterota; class Desulfovibrionia; order Desulfovibrionales; family Desulfomicrobiaceae; genus Desulfomicrobium. The sequence goes on along the minus strand of CALMTS010000282.1, from coordinate 855 downwards.
GGATGTGGAACCTGTAGAGCGGCACGCGCATGTACCTGTCTTCGAAATGCAGGTGGTCGAAGCCGCATGCGTAGTCGCTCAGGTTGAAATCCGGAGTCAGGTTCTCGCCCAGGATGCATATCTTGACGCAGTCGAAGCCGAGATGCCTGCGCCCGAAACAGGAATGAAAGAGGAAATCCGGATTCTCGGGTGTAATCCGGACATCGTATTCCCTGCCCAGGATGTCGAGCCAGACGTTGTCGTGAACGTCGAAGGGGATCCAGAAATCCGTGAAGAATATACGCAGCGGCTGCTTCATGTCCTCGCTCCCGTGTCCGAAGGTCCGGCGCCCGGCAAACGGACCAGGCGCGACGGCCCCAGCGCCCCGAACAGCTTGCGCAGCGGGCGCAGGTAGTTTTCGCAGTACAGGGGGTCCAGCCTGATCGCGTCGAGAAGGCCCATCCCTGCGGCCGCCCTTTGGCCCGGGAGTTTCGCCAGCAGAACCGCCCGGTGGAAGGCCAGCGCCGACAGCGCCCTCTGGCGCAGCCGTGGCGGGACGCCGTCCGCGTCCACGTGGACTCGCATCATCCGCTCCTCGTCGTCCAGGAACCGGCGGACGTCGCGCATGGCGCTGCCCGGGCGCTGCCTGTAATACAGAACGGTTCCCGGCGCATGGACGGCCTTGCGCCCCTTGAGCACCCGCAGCAGCCAGTCCCGGTCCTCCCCGATGCGCAGCGTCACGTCGAACCCGACGGATTTTGCGGCCGCGGCCCGCACGCAGAACGCCCCGAAGGCGATGAAATTGTCGACCAGCATGTCCGCCCAGGCGTCCCCGGTATGCCAGAGGCGCGTTCCCGGCAGCGGCAGTTCCCGGCA
>CALMTS010000281.1 GCA_937872685.1 uncultured Desulfomicrobium sp. | reverse complement strand
CGGTTGAGGCGTCCCGGTCCGCGGAAGCCGTAGCCGAAGACGAAGAGGGAGAGGGTGAGGGCGGCCATGACCATGATATCGCGGGAGAAGACCTCCGGGCCCGCCTCCATGGGGGAGATGGTGCCGGCGATGCCCACCACGGCCAGGGTGTTGAAGAAGTTGGAGCCCAGGATGTTGCCCAGGGCGATGTCGTGCTCGCCCTTTCGGGCGGCGGCAAGGGAGGAAGCCAGTTCTGGCAGGGATGTGCCGACGGCCACGATGGTCAGGCCGATGATCAGGTCGCTGACCCCGAACATGTGGGCCACTTCGACGGCGCCCCAGACCAGCACGCGCGAACTGACGACCAGCAGCAGCAGGCCCAGGACCAGCCAGAAGACGGCCTGCCGGACAGGCATGGGGTTGGCGTCGAGCTCGTCCTCCATCTCTTCGCCCAGGGCGTCGGCCTGCTGGCGCATCCCCTGCACGATGGTCCAGGACATGAGCCCCGCGAACACGGCCAGCAATACCACCGCTTCGGGGCGGGTGATGCGGCCGTCCCAGAGCTGCCAGGCGGCGATGGCCGTCAGGGCCGCCAGGATGGGCAATTCCTTGCGCAGCACCTGCGAATGCACGGAGATGGGCTTGAACAGGGCGGTCAGCCCCAGAATGAGGCCGATATTGGTGATGTTCGAGCCGTAGGCGTTGCCCAGGGCAATGCCGGGGTTGCCCTGCAGGGCCGAGAGGGCCGAGACCATCATTTCGGGGGCGGAGGTCCCGAACCCGACCACGATCATGCCGATCAGAAGCGGCGGCATGCCGAAATGCCGGGCGGCGGCGGCCGACCCGTCCACAAAGCGGTCCGCGCTCCAAACGAGGAGCGCCAGGCCGGAAACTATGGCAAAAAATGCGGCAAGCATCTGTATCATCTCCAGGATTTGACAGCCGGCGGGAAGCGCGGCGCCCGGCCCGGCATGGGCCGGGAGGGGCGTCGCCAGGCAGGGGGGTCTTGTCCGAATTCGGCGCGGCAGGCAAGAGACACGGACGAAAAAAAACGCAGCGTTGCAGCCCGTACGTCAGAGGGTACGGACCACCTTCCTGATGTACTCCAGGATGGCCATGCTGTCGCAGGGTTTGTGGAAAACATCCGCCTCACCGAGGCCCAGCTCATGAATGTCGATGTACTGCCGGAAATCCGTGGAGCCGGTGTGCAGGATGGAATGGGCGCACAGCCCCTCCTCCCTGGCCACGCGGATGAACTCCGCCCCGTTCATGGCCGGCAGGCGGATATCCACGACGCACATGTCGGCCGGTTCGCGGCGCAACTCGTCCAGGGCCTCCTCGGCCGAATGCGCCGAACGGAGGTCGAACTCCTCGAAGTCCTCCAGAAAACTGACCAGGGAGGACCGGATATGCTCCTCATCGTCGATGATCATGACTCTTGGATGCACGTATTCCTCCCGGCTTCCTCCCCGAGAGCGGGAAGTTCGATGGTGAATTTCGCCCCGCGGCCCGGCGACGACTCCAGGCTCATGCGGCCGTCGTGGCTGCGGGTGATGATGAAATAGGAGACCGAGAGACCGAGTCCCGTCCCAACCCCCGGGGGCTTCGTGGTGAAGAACGGCTCGAAGGCCCTGCGCTGCACCTCTGGCGGCATGCCCGGCCCGTTGTCCTCCATTTCAGCCACAACCATGCCCTCCCGGCCGAAAATACGTATCATCAGACGCGGATCCGTGATTTCGGGCGTGGACGAAGAAATGGCCTGGGCCGCGTTGCGCAGCAGGTTCAGAAAGACCTGCTCGATCTCAGTCTCGGTGCAATTGACCAGGTGAGGGGCGTCATCGCACTCCCATGCAACCTGTATTTTCTTGAAATCATAGTTCTTTTTAAGATCATAATCGCTCGCCGCCAGAAAGATGGCACGTTCGATGATGTTCTGCAGGTCACACACCCTGCGTTTGGACTCGCTGCGCCGGCTGAAGTCGAGCATATGGCGGATGATGTCGGCCGCGCGCAGGGCGGCCTGCTGGATATTGTCTATGAACCCGTGCAGGCCGCGAAGCTTCATGTACTGGTCCAGCAGATTCATGTCGAGGCCGATGCCTCGCGCCACCTCGACGTTCTTCGGAAAGTCCGGCCTGGTCCGCTGCACGAGATTCTGGCTGGTGACCATGATGATGCCCAGAGGATTGTTGATCTCGTGGGCCACGCCCGCCGCGATGCCGCCGACGGAAATCATCTTCTCGGTCTGGATCATCATCTCCTGCATGCGCTTGAGCTCCGTCACGTCGCGCAGCACGCACAGGACGCATTCCCGCCCTTCCACCAGAAGCCGCTGGGCCGAGAGCACGCACGGAATCTCGTTGCCCTCCTTGCGCCGCAGGCCGAAATCGACATTCTCGATCAGGCCCCTCTCGCGGATGGTCTGGCGCAGCACGTCCCGGGCCGGAACGTTGCCGTAAAGCCCAAGCCCCATGGCGGAACTGCCCACCGCCTCGTCCCGGGAAAAGCCCGTGACGCGCGTAAAGGATTCATTGACGTCGACGATGCGCCCGTCGTCAAGGCTCATGAGAACTATGACATCGGGTGAAAGGCGGAACAGCCTCGAAAACTTCTCCTCCGACTGACGGAGCCGTTCTTCGACCTCCTTGCGCTCGGTCACATCCCGGCAGATCCCTTCATGAAAGAGGATGTTGCCGTCGGCGTCCTTGATGTACCTGGCGTTATCTTCGACCCAGATTATCTTCCCGTCCTTCCTTTTCAGCCTGTATCGCTCCATCTTGTCGATGAACTGGGCGTTGTCCGCCAGGACTTCGTCCCGCTCAACCCCCTGCACGAAAAGCTCCTCCGGGATGTGGACCTTTTTGAGTTCATCCAGGCTGCCGTACCCGACCATGTCGATGAACGCAGGGTTGGCATCGACGAAAAAGCCTTCCGGCGTGGAGCGATAGAACCCGTTGGGCATGGTTTCGAACAGGTTCTTGTATTTCCTCTCGCTCTCCGCCAGGGCCTGCTCGGCCTCCTTGCGCTCCGTGATGTCGATGCCGATGCCGGTCAGATAGCGTTCCCCGTCCACCATCACCGCCACACCGGAAAAGAGGAGGGGAATGCTGCGGCCGTCCTTGGTCGTCATCTCGGCCTCCACGCTGGCCGAACCTTCCTTCAGCCCCCGGCGCACGGCGGCGACGACCTTGGACACGTTCTCCCTACCCCCGTCGAACCACTCAAAAACGTTGCGGCCCATGAGCTCTTCGGGCGCGTAGCCCGTCATCGTCTCGTGGGCCTTGTTCCAGCGCAGCAGCCGGCCCTTGCTGTCATACAGGAACAGCAGGCCCGGGACGCTCTCGAAAATGGCCGCCATGAGCTGCCGTTCCCTGGCCAGGGATCTCTCGGCGTCCTTGCGCGCGCTGACGTCCTCCACGACGCCGTTCAGGAAGCTCGGCCTCCCGGTCCTGTCCCGTTGGACCGATGCGGTCAGGACCGCTTCGAAGCATGAGCCGTCCTTGCGCATGAAGCGCGTTTCAATGCTGATGGGTACGTCCGACTCAAGCACGGTCTGCAGGAAACGCTGCCGTTCGGCGGGGTCGGCATAGGCCGCCTCGACCTTGGAACCCGCCAGGGAGACGAAATCGCTCCGGTCTGCATACCCGAACATGCGCGCAAGGGCCGGATTTCCTTCCACCAACCCACCATCGAACGTTGTCCGGAAAATGCCCACGGGGGAGTTGTCGAAGATGGCCCTGTACCGCTCCTCGCCCTCGCGCAATTCGGCCATCTGCCGCTCTATGGTCCTGCCCATGCCGAGAAAGGCGCGTGTCAGGGGTTCGAATTCCGCGTATTCGGCTTCGGGCGCCTGCACGTCGTACTTCCCTTTGGCGTAGGCCATGACCAGCGCATCCAGGGTTTCGAACGGCCCTCGAAAATACCTGCGCAGCAGCCGCGATGCCAAAAAATACTGCATGACGATGATGAAGAACGCGATGCCGCCGCCCGCCAGGCCTATGCCGGCCACTGCCCTGACCCTGGCGGAATCCTCCAGCCCCAGGCGGACACGGCCGATGATCTGGCCGTCGTGCCGCACGTCCGCCTCGCGGGTGATGAAGAGACTCCTGCCCGTGTCGTGCAGGAACCATGTCTCACCCCTGCCGTCCCGCAACTCCAGAAAGCCGATGCTCGGATCCATGGCCGTGGCCTGGGCCACCGCAACGGCGCTCTCCCGGTCCAGGGCCCAGAAGGGCGTCTCCAGCGACCGGGACAGAAAGGAAATGGTGTCTCCGGCGCGTTCCTGCATCTGTTGCCCGACCCGCCAGGTGAGGAATGTAAAGACGGCCGTCGTGACGACAAGGACTATGCCCGTGCTGAGAATCCCCAGGGAAAGGGAGAGACGTTTGGAAAGGGATTGCTGCACGGGCTTTGGCGGCATGGACACTCCAGCGCTGACGGTAAGATATTCGGCGGACCTGCTGTGCAGACGCCGAGCCGGGAACTCGATGCTGATGATTTTTAACACGATCCGTCCAGTCTTTCGAGAAAAAACATCACGCCATGTTCAAGCCGGCAGGTTTGAAAGATGATTCTGGTGCGGAAAACGCGACAAATCAAGTTCCTCTTTTCGTTTTAAAAAAAATGATTCG
>CALMTS010000280.1 GCA_937872685.1 uncultured Desulfomicrobium sp. | reverse complement strand
AAAGAAGCTAACCGTAGGATGGCAGCCTCATCTTGCCTTTCCGGCCAATATGCCGTTCCCGAGGGCCTGGAGGTGCGCATCGGGGAGCGAGGAGAGGGGGACTCCGGCGGGACGGTCCTCATGGAATACTACATGGACGGGTCCGCCAGCGGGGGCGACATCGAGCTCGAATATGGCGACTACACGGCCCGGGTCCGCATCGACCCCCTGCTGGGCCAGACAACGTACAGGTTCTGAGCAGTGATGAACCGGGTCCGATTGCACGGCGCTGGCGCGCACCAGAATCAGCGGGGATTTTCCCTGATCGAGGTTCTGGTGGCCCTGGTCATCGTCAGCATCTCCCTGGGCATTCTCTTCCAGGTCGTCTCCGGGAGCCTGCGCCTGGGTTTCAGGGCCAGGCAGCATCAGGAGCTCTGGGCCGACGCCATGGACGTGTTCGCAAAAGTGCTGCCCGCGGAGTTCGACTGGAAGGATCTGGAGTGGGAAGGCCGGGACGACGACTCGTCCTGGACGATCGAAATCCATCCCGTGGCCCTGCGCGCCTCCCTGCAGGAAGTCGGGATCAGTTCGGCCCAGGAACTCTTCAAGGTCGTGTTCGTCTACCGGGACCTGGTCCGCGACAAGACGGTGCGCATCGCATCGTACAGGACCGTGAAAGCGGACAGCCTGCGCGCGGTCCTCGAGGAAAACAGGGACAGGCTTTTCTGGGAAGAACATGAGGTGTTTTCGGAGCGGGTGCGGAAATGAGGCGCGAGGGCGGATTCACCCTGCTTGAGGTCATCATCGCCATGCTGCTGGTCAGCGCCGTGGTGCTCATGATTTTCGTGTCCCACTCCATGGTGGTCGATGTCTGGAAGAAGAATCATGCAGAGGCCGCCGTCTTTCGCCTCGAGGTGGTCGGGGACAGGCTCCTGCGCGAGGACTGGAAGCAGATGGCTCCATACAGTTTTGCCACGCAACGCGGGACATACCCGATCCTGTTCGGCTCACCGACGCGGCTGGGTTACGTGACCACCCACCGCCTCGGGGCCAGGCGCGAGTCGGGTGGCGGCCTCTTCTTCACCCTCCTGCTGCTCGAACCCGAGGGAAAGGGCGTGGGACTGTACTGCTACAAGACCGACATCCCGGAGCACCGTCTGGCGGAACTCTTCCGGTTGTATGCCGCCGACGCGCCGAGCCCCGCGATCCGGGCCATCGAGGCCGAGCTGCTGAGCGAGGCGATCCTGCTCAAGGAATGCGACGAGGCCGTCTTTTCCTTCGACGACAAGGAGGGGGTGGCGGTCGGCTACGGGATGACCGGGGAAATCCCGGAACAGGCGCTTCTGCCGCTTGAGCGGTGGCAGAGCAAGGAGCCGCCGCGACGCGTGCGGATCGACCTGCGCAGGGGTGAGGAGCTCTCCTGGGTGGAGCAGACCCTCCCCCGGGAACATTTTCAGCCGCGTGTGGCCACGGCTTCCGTCCCGGCGCGCGTCCAGGAGCAGGACAATGAAGAACAGCAGTAGCAGGGACGGATTTGTCCTGGTGGCTGTGCTCTGGCTGCTGGCCATCTTTACCGTCGTCGCCCTCGGGTACGCCCGCACGACACGCTACCGGAGCCAGGAGCTGGCCAACGAAGTGCTGCTGGTCCGGGAGGACTCGCTCTTCCGCAATGCGCTGGAGATGGCGGAGTTTCATTTCGGCCTGTACCGCCAGAACCGCGTGCGGTTCCTTTCCACGGGGCTGCGGGACGCATTCATGCCGGGACAACGGGCGCTCATGTGGTACCCGCGGTACGAGACGTATCCGCTGCGCATCGATGACCAGGACGTCTTCGTGCGCCTCGAACCGGAAGGGGTCCGCATGTCCATCAACGACATGACCCAGGAGATGTGGTTCGCCGTGCTCGAGGCCTGCGGCGTCGGAGACGAGGCGGAGCGCATGGCCATCGTCGGCGCGATCCTGGACTGGCAGGATCCGGACAGTTTGCTGCACCTGGGTGGGGCGGAGCAGGATTATTACGATTCGCTGACTCCTGCCTACACGTGCAAGAACGCGCCCCTGGAGAATATCGAGGAGCTGATGCTCATCCGGGGAATCACGCCGGACCTGTTTCTCGGTGACGGGGACAGGCCGGGACTGCGGCACTTCGTGAGCCTGGAAGGGAAAAGCACCCGGCTCGACGTGAATTGTGCCGATTCGGCAGCCTTCCGCATCGTGAAGGGGATCACCGCGGAGGAGGTCGCCCGCATCGTGGCCCTGCGCCGGGAAAATCCTTTTTTGAACATGGCAGAGGTGACGGAACTTCTCGCCTTCGGGACAGGCGAGGAGATGAAACGTTTTTTTCAGGTACTCAATGACCCAGGGTCGGTGCGCGCCCTCGTGTCACGCGATCCTGACCCTCGTCCCGGGGTCAGATTCGCCACAAGGATTGTCAAAGGGTGAAAAATACGGATTGGACCACGCTCCTGCCGGGACGGAAGACCATCCTGCTGTTTCCTTTCAGGGTCGATGCCGTGCGCAGCGTCCGCGCCTTCGGGCGGGTCAGGGCCCGGGTAGTCGGCAGCTGGGCGCATGACGGGGGCGAGGGGCTCCACAACGCCCTGCGCGAGGCGAAAAACGCTCTCGGCATGGGCGCCGACGACATCTGTCATGTGGGTCTGCCCCTGGCGGAGATGACCCTGGTCGATTTCATGCTGCCCGCCGCGGCCAGGGCCGACCTGGACAACGCGGTGCGCTATGCGCTCATGCGCCATATCCCGTTCAGCCTGGAGCAGATGGCGTGGAGGTATGACGTGCGCGATTCCGGAGACGCCCTCGATGTCTGCGCCGCCCTCATGCCGTTGACGAGGCTCGAAGATATCACGGGGCGCTTCGCCCGCGCCGGCCTTCCGGTCGCATCGGTATTCCCCGTCAGTTTGCTCCTGGCCGAGAAGCTGCCCCAGGGTGGTGTCGTGTCCCTCGAGTACGGGGGAACGCGCGAAGTCATGGTCTGGAGCGGTCGGCGCATCTGCTGGCAGGACGCCAGGGCGGACGGCCTGTCCCTGTCCCGTGCACTGGCCATGCGCGAAAGCTACGGGATCGAGAGCGGGACGGTCGGCGTCCTGGGTGCGCCGAGCGGCGCGCCCGAGGGGTTCGAGCCGGTGACATGCGATTTCGAGTCGCTCGATTTCGAGACGCGCCAGCGCTTCAGCATCGCGCTGGGAGCCGCGGGAAGCGTGGCGGCCCTGCGGCGGTCGAAGAAAGCGCTGCTCGGCGCTGCCGCGTTTCTGGTCTGCACTCTGCTGGTCTTGCCGATGCAGGATCTGGTCATCGAAAAGCGGCGGCTGTCCGTTCTCGAAGACCGCGTGGCGTCCCTGCGGGTCGAGGCGGAGAAGTTGGCGCAGGTCCGCCAGCAGAACGACGTCATCGAGAAGCGCATGGAACGGTGGGGCCGGCAACTCGCCGGAAATCTCGATATGAGCCTGCTGCTGAAGGAGTTCACGCTCATCGTTCCACAGGACGCATGGCTGGACAGCCTGCAGGTGCAGGAACGCCGGGTCGTGGTGTCGGGGAAGGCCCCTTCGGCCACGACGATACTGGAAAGGATCGAGAATTCCCCCCTCTTTGAAGACGGGCACTTTGACGCGCCCATCACCAAACTCGGCGAACTCGAGGTGTTCCGCATCGCGGCCACCGTGAGCGGGCAGTGAGGATCACATGGATTTTACGCTGAACAACGAGGCCTTCCGCCGCGCGCTCCTGCTGGGGACGGCGGTTCTGCTGGCCCTCATCGTGGCCGGGCGCACGCTGTCCGACTACCGCGCATCCGCAGTCCAGGAGGTGCGTGACGTCTATGACATGAGAGCGCTCGAGTACGGGAAATACGTTCGCCTCCTCGCCAACAAGGAGCGGTATCTGCACGTGCAGGCCGAACTGGACAAGGCCGAGCAGGGGATCGCCGGGTCGCGTTTTTTCAGCGCCAAGACCACCTCCCTGGCGGAAGTGCGTTTTCAGGAACTGATCGATTCCCTGGCGAGGGAGAACGGCCTGAACATCAACTCCCGCAAGGTGCTGAAGGCCACGGAACTCGGGGATCTCAAGGAACTGCGCGTTTCCGTGACGTCGCGCGCAGAGATCGGGGCGCTGAACGATTTTCTCTACGATCTGGGCGCCCAGGACGCGGCCCTTTTCGTCGAATCCATGGAAATCAAGCGGTTCGGCGATCCCACGGAACGTTTCTATTCCTTCAATGCCGTCATCAAGGCGTATGCCCTATGAAGATATCCACCACCCAGCGCCACTACGCCGTCGCAGCGGTCATCGTGCTCGTCGCGGTTTCCTTCTGGGCCGATTTTGTCCGCCGGTACGTCCAGGTCTCCGTCATCCGGGAACAGGGATCTTCGGAGTCTTCCGGGCCTGAGGTGAACGAGTCGGCGGGCTGGCGGGCATTCTTCGGCCATACCGGGACCGATCGGGCGGAATTCGCCGTGATTCGGGACCGGAACGTTTTTTCCCCGGCCAGGAAAGCCTGGGCCTCCGAGGGGCAGGACGCAGGCGCGGCGTCGTCCGTGAAGGCCGACAGCCCTGCGGAGCGCGGCGATGTGCAGCTTCTGGGCGTCGCGTTCATGGGCGGGGACAGGAAGGTCATCCTGCGCACCAACCCGGCGGGGCGCGCCTTCACGCAGTCGTACGGCGAGGGTGACGTCGTTTCGGGGCCCGAGGGGGCCCCAGGCCTCATGTTCCGGGTTCTCGAAATCGGCGAGCGCATTGTCAGGCTGGAGGACAGCGCAGGCCGGGAGTTTTCGGTGAGCCTCTTCGGCCATGAGCGGGAGGAGGCGGAGGAAGATGACGGCTCCATCTACACGACACCGACGCCCATGGTCATCGTGGGCGATGACGACGCCGGGAAGGGCGGCGGGAAATCCGTGGAAAATGCTCAGGATGGCGAGGATGGGGAAGGATATTCCGAATACTCCTCGGAAGAGGACGAGATGAAGAACGAACAGCTCGTCAAGGACGGCAAGCTGAAGAAAATAGATACGCCATTTGGCCCGGTCTACAGGAAACTGGAGTGAAACGTGGAGAAAGGGATGCAGAAAAAGACGGGGGAACCCATGAAGTTGTGGCTGGCGGCTTTGCTCTGTGCATGCTGCCTGAGCGTGGCGGGCTGTCAAGCGACGTCCACGTTGCAGGCGCGTTCGAAAATGATGTCGCCGGGAGAGGTCGTCGATGCGAAACCCAGGGCGACCGGGGAAGCGATGGGGCTGCGCGAAAACCAGTTGGCCCCGGATTCGGGGGACGCGGGCCGTCAGGATTCGGAAATACTCTCCGGTATGGATGCCCGGGACTCCGCCTTCAACCGCCGCCTGGAGAATATCATGGGGCAGAGTGACGGCCCCGGGGCGGTAGGGCGCACTGAAGCCAAGGCCGGCAGCAAGGCGTCATCGGGCGAAACCATGGATGTGTCGTTCGATTTCTTCGATGCCGACATCACGGATGTGGTGCGCCTCTTCATGGAACTGCTGAAGGAAAACTACAGCCTTGACCCCGCGGTCAAGGGCAAGGTCGCCCTGCATGTCAGCGCCAAGATGTCCCGGGAGGAAGTCTGGGAGCTGTTCAGGGGCGTCCTGCGTTTTCATGCCGCGTCCTCGGTTCTGGACGGGGAGGTGTGGCGCATCCTGCCGCTGGCCTCCGTGCCCTCGGCCATCGACGAGGAGGGAATCCTCTTTTCCGGCGACGAAGGCAGCCGCAAGCGCGGGCAGAGCGTGCAGATGTTCCGCCTCGAATACCTGCCTGTGGCGGAGTTTTCCAACGTCATCAAGCCGTACCTGTCCCCCGGGAGCATGGTCTACGGGCATGAGCAGAGCGGCGTGGTCCTGGTGGCCGATTACCCCCACACCCTGCGCAAGATCGACAAACTGGCGAAGGTGTTCGACGTGAGCGCTTTCGCGGGTCTGCATATGCGCGTCTTTTCGCTCAAGTACGTCAAGGCCGAGGATATGCTCAAGGAACTCGACGCGCTGTCCCAGTCGACCATGATCAAGCAGCAGGGCCGCGAACGGGTCAACTATCTGGCCTTGCCCCGCCTGAACATGATCGTTGCCATGACCTGGAACGAGGCCAATCTTCCGTTCATCGAAGAGTGGATCGCCGAGTTGGACCGGGAAGCCCCGACCGTGACCGGGGTCGAGCATGAGGAGAATATCTTCGTTTACTACGTCGAGAACGGGATCGCCAAAAACATGGCCGAATCCCTTGAGGGCCTCTTCATCGGCAAGAAGGATTCGGAGAGCGCCTACCGCAGCCTGAAGAAGGAAGACGAGGAGGACGACGGTCTGCCTGTGGGCAAGAAACTGGCCGATCAGGACCGGAAGACGTCCTCCAACATCGTCGACAACACCATCGACAACACCATGCAGGGTCAGGCCGAACGGGAAGGCAACCAGGACAGCGGGCGCGGCGCGTTTTCCGGGCGCCTGACCGGGCCGGTGTCCTTTGTCGTCGACGAGACGACGAACGCGATTCTGGTGAAATGCATGGGCAGCGATTACCGCGTGATCAAGGGCGTCATCGAGAAACTCGACATCTTCCCCCGGCAGGTGCTCATCGAGGTGCTCATCGCGGAGATCAATCTGGATGAAACGAACAAGCTCGGGGTCGAATGGCAGTACATCTTCGACCTGAGCGGTTCTGGCGTCGCCAGGCTCGGGAACCTCAGCCTCACCAACCTCCTGACGGACGGACCGCTGACCGGCGGCATGTCGTACCTGGTCGCCAACACCGAGCGCTTCAAGGCCGCGATTCAGGCCTCGGCCACGGACAACAATGTGCAGATTCTGTCCTCGCCGCACGTTTTGGCGTCGGACAATCAGAAGGCCACCATCGATATCGGCTCCGAAGTGCCCGTAGTCACGTCCCAGACCCTGAAGGACGACTCCACCTCCACCGTGACCACCACCGACCAGTCCG
>CALMTS010000279.1 GCA_937872685.1 uncultured Desulfomicrobium sp. | reverse complement strand
CTGCTTCATGGGCGGCAGCTTCAGGATGACGCCCAGGACCGCAGCCAGGGCGCGGTGGTTCCAGAGCACGCGGTTGTCGAAGAGGAGGTGCTGGAGCTTGCCTCGCTCGATGGCCATGACCACCGTGCGGTGCACGGAATTCAGCGGCGTGATGACGCGTTTTTCCCTGGCCTTGAGGGACAGGGCCCTGTCCGGGCAGGCGCGTACGCACACGCCGCAGCCGAGGCAGATGTTCTCGTCCACGCGGGCCTTCTTGCGTTTGGGCTGGTGCGGGTCGTTGGCCGAGACCACGCCCATGGCCTCCACGGGGCAGGCGGCCGCGCACTTGCCGCAGCCGTTGCAGGCGCTTTCGTCCACAACGGGCAGGAAGTTGGTGGTGTGCACGGGGTGGAGGTTGCCGAACTTGCGGGCCGCGATCATGGCCTCGCAGCAGCACCCGCAGCAGTTGCAGATGAAGTTGACCCGCTCGCGCACGTTCTCCCCGAACTGCACCAGCCCGTGCTCCTGGGCCTGGTCCAAGAGGTCCAGGCATTCGGCCGTATCCACGGGCCGGGCGTGGCCGTGGCGTGACAGGGAATCGGCCGAGGTGTTGAAGGTCATGCAGATGTCCTTGGGGGCGTCGCAGTCCCGGCCGACATGCTCCATCTTGTGCCGGCAGTAGCAGGTGCTGATGGCCCGGTGGCTGGCCGTGCGGATGACCTCGCTGGCCCGCTCGTAGTCCAGCACGTGCACGGCGTTCTCGCGCGAGAGCATGGGTTCCTGCACGAAGACGCGGCCAAGCTGGGTTTCGCCTTCGGCGAAGAGGGCCTTGATGAAGTCCTCCTCCACGTTCAGGTACTGGTAGAAGAGCTCGGCCAGGGCCTTCTGGTCGATGTCGCCGCGCGTGCGCATCATGGAGAACTCGAAGAACCCGGCCATGGGCGGCGGCAGGATATAGGTCGTCTGCCCGTCCTCGCCTTCGACGTCCACGAGCATGGCCCGCCCGGCAAGGTCGTCCAGAATGTTCCGTGTCCGGACCAGGTCCATTTTCCAGATTTCGGCGGCCTTGCCCGCGGTGAAGGGTTTGACGGGCAGCAGGGCGATGAGCTCGGCCTCGCGCTCGCTGAAGAGGATTTTCAGGATTCTGTGCAAAGATTCCGAGGGCGGGGCGCCCTGGGGGCAGCGGTTCAGCCGGTCGGTGAGTTCGGCATAGCCCGAACGGTGGGAGAGATGCGACATGACTCCTCCTTGCAAAATTTGAAGGAATCCTATGCCGGAAACGGGCATAAATAAAGCTCCGATCAAAAATTCCCGGTATGTTCGGGATGTTGACGGGATTGCCGTCAGACGGGTGTCTTTCCTGTTGTGCTTTGCCGCGAGTTGTCATACATTTTTTCTATGTCGCCGAAATCATTATTAAGAATCATAATCATCCTGATCATGTTCCTGCCTGTGCACGCCTTCGCGGGCCACAACGGCACCGCCGTCATCACCTGGATGCACGCCGATTTTCCGCCGTTTCACATCATCGACGGCCCATACGCCGGCCAGGGGCCGTCGGACATGATCCACGACCTCATGCGGCGGGAGTTGCCGGATTTCGAACATGTGGTCATCACCGCCAACCTGCGGCGGACGTTCAACTGGATGGAAAACGGTGAGAACGTGCTGGCCGTGGGCATCATCCCCACGCCGGAGCGGAGGAAGACCATGCTTTTTTCCATTCCCTGCACGATGACCCCGCCGGTCAGCCTCGTGGTCAGGGCGGGCGAGGAGGGCGCCCTGCTGCGGCAGGGGCGGGTGTCGCTGCGGGAGTTCGTTTCCAGCCACCGGCTCGGGGTCGCCACCGACCGATCCTACGGGGCGGAGCTCGATGCCGTGCTGAATCCGGCGCGGGGCGGAGGCAACATTGTCGTCAATTCCGGCCCGAAACTGTTCGACAGTCTGATGGGCATGCTGCTGCTGAAAAGGGTGGACGGCGTCCTGGCCTATCCGTTCGAGGCCGTGTACGTGGCGCGGATGAAAGGCGAAGAGGAGAAGATCGCCCTCGTCTCCCTGGATGATGCGATGGTCCCGGTCATGGGCTGCATCGCCGCGCCGCGCACCGCATGGGGCAGCGAGATGATCGCCCGTGTCAACGAGGTCCTGCGGCGCCACCGGCCCGAGCCGGAATACCGCCGGGCCTTTGAACGCTGGCTCACGCCCGGGTCTGTGGAAGGCTACAGGGCCCTGTACGAGGATTTTCTGCGTACCGAGTGACCAGCGGGTCCGCCGTTCAATCGTCTCTTATCTTTCCATCTTCCAGGCGCAGGACGCGGTCGGCCAGGGTGGTGACCTCGGGGTCATGGGTGGCGGCCAGGGTGGTCCGGCCTTCCTCGCGGCCGACGCGGAACATGAGGTCCATGAGGCTGTGAGCCGTGACGGAGTCGAGGCTGGCCGTGGGTTCGTCGGCCAGCAGGATTTTCGGGCGGTGGGCGATGGCGCGGGCGAAGGCAACGCGTTGGACCTCGCCTCCTGAAAGCTCCCGGGGCAGGGCCGTTCCCGCATCGGCCATGCCGATCTTCTCCAGCAGTTCCTGCACGCGGCTTTGGCACCGGGCTTCGGACACGTTGTTGAGCCGAAGCGGAAATGCCACGTTTTCGGCAACGGTCAGATAGGACAGCAGGTTGCCGAACTGGAACAGGAAGCCGACCTGTTCCCGCAGGAAGCGGGCCAGGTTGCGCCCCTTCAGAGCGTGAACCGGCTGGTCGAAACAGAAGATCCGGCCGCTGTCCGGCCTTTCCAGCCCTCCCACGAGATACAGCAGGGTCGTCTTGCCCGACCCCGACCGTCCCATCAGGGCCAGGCTCCGGCCGGCCTCCAGGCTGAACGACACTCCTCCCACCACAGGCACCAGGCCGCGCGATGACGTGAAGGACTTGGCGACGTTTTCGATGCGGATCATCTCAGATGCTCCTCAGCACTTCCGCCGGGCGCTGCCGGGCGACCATGCACACGGGCCAGATGCCGGCCAGCAGGGCGAAGAGCAGGGCCATGAGCGGCGGGAGGACGAGGCCCGAAAGGGTCAGCCGCGGATAGACGACGCCCGAGACCGCGAAATACTGGTTGTGGGAGGTCATGGCCCCCAGGTCCAGGCCCGGGCCGCTCGCAAGCAGCGTCGCGGCGCAGCCGATGACCATGCCCAGCGCGGACGCGGCCAGGGTCAGGCCGCCGATCTGGAGCATCAGAAGCAGCGCCGTCTCATGGGTGTGGACGCCCATGGATTTCATGATGCCGTGCTCGCGGATGTTCTTCAGGATGAAGATGACGAAGGCGCAGGCAATGCCCAGGGAGACGATGAAGAAGACCAGGATCATGACCAGGATCATGCACAGGGCGTTGAGGTCGATGAGCTGCTTGAGGTCGGGCATGCGTTCGGCCCAGGTGCGCACCGTGGTTTCGGCCGGGAGCCTCAGCGCGTTGCGCACGGCTTCCGGCGCGGTCCCGTCGGTCAGGAACAGGGCGGCGTTCCACGGCCCTTTTCCTGCGTTGTCCTGCATGGGGCTGAAGGACAGCGAACGGTCCAGGGCCGCGATGCCGGTGCTGAAGGTGCCGCAGAGTTCGAGTTCCCTGCCCGGCCGGCCCGGTTCGTCGGTGACAAGGAGCGTGTCCCCGACGGCCAGGCCAAGCTCCTCGGCCACGGGTTCGCCCAGGAACAGCTCCGCCTTTCCGGGCAGGGGATAGCGGCCGGACGTGGTCTTGCGCCACAGGGCCGTGGCGTTTTTCTCCGCGTCCGGGTCCACGGACCACAGGGACGTGCCCGCCAGACGGCCGTCATGAAGCAGCCAGACCTGGGCCGTCCTGCGCTGCAGCACCTGCTTCACTCCCGGGACGAGCAGCGTTTCGGGAGCCACATCGGCGGGGATGTTTTCGGCAGTGACGTGTCCGGAGACGAGGCTGACGGAGTTGCGGATCATGGCGTCGCTTACGCCCACGGCCAGGGCGTCGAGAAAAATGAGGGTCGCCACGGCCGAGGCGATCATGGCGGTCAGGGCCGCCGTGGACCGCTGCGAGCGCCACAGGAAGCGCCACGCCATGCCCCACCACAACCGGAGGTTCATGCCTGCCGCTCCTGATCGAGGAGGTCCTGCGCGCCGATGCGCCTGGCCAGGAAGTCAATGGCCGCCGGCACCAGGGGCGAGCCTTCCGGGCCGAGCAGCGTGCCAAGCCCCTGTCCGAGAAATTCCAGGGCCTGCCGGGAGGCCTCGCGCCGGGCCTGGGGGTGTCGTTCGAGCAAACCTTGCGCGTCGCCGTCCTGCAGCTCTTCCCGTGCGGCGTTCCGGTCCTGCGCGCGGTGGACGATGAGCGAGGCGAGGTAGTTGTGCCGGCGCATGGACAGGTCGGCGCCCAGGTCAACCATGTCGTCGAGCACCTGGCAGCCCATGCCGACCCTGTACAGGGCGTCGGACAGCGGAGCGGCCACCGGCGCCAGCTCCGGCTCGAGCACCAGCGGGATGGCCCAGACGCACTGGAAGAGCACGCCGGTTTTGAAGTGATGGATCTCGTGCAGAATCCGCTCCGGTTCCAGCACGGCCGTGACGCCGTCCTCCTCGGACGCCTCCTGCGCTCCGCTGCGGGTCAGGGCCTGCAGGGACGCGGCGTGGGCGCGGCGGACCAGGTCCAGCGGCACGTTCTCCCGCTCGTGCATGTCCAGCAGGATGTCGAACAGGATCCGGTCCGAGACCATGATGTCCATGATGGAGCGGAAGCGCGTTCCCGGCAGGTCCGTATCCAGGGTCATCTTGTATTCGTTGTCCAGGATGTTGTCGCACCCTGTGACCATGCCGCGCAGGCACTGGTCGACGGCCACGAGTTCCGTCCGGCGGCCCGGTCCGATCCCGGCACGGTGGAAGGAGAGAAGGAACAGGGCGGAGAAGAAGTTGTGGCGCAGCTGGAAATACCTGGGGCCCGGATCGGCCAGGGTCACGCCGCTCTTGTCCAGGATGCGGCGGGCGCGTTCCCAGTAGCTGTCGAGTCCGGCCCGCAGTTCGGCCTCGAAATCGGGCAGGGCGGCGCTGCGGGGCGCGGCATGGAGCAGATCGATGATGTCCATCAGGGCTTTCCGGTCGAAAATACGGCAATGTAGCCGAAATAACGCGATGCGAGACGCGGCTCGGCGAATCCGGCCTTGACCATGAGTTCCGGGAGGATGCCGCGGATGTTCTCCCCGATCTCAGGCTGCATGAAAAACCAGCGCGAGACGTGTGAAACCAGCGTGCCGAAGAAGGTCGTCGGGACGTGCATGTCGGCCACGATCAGCTTTCCGCCGGGCTTGAGGACCCGGAAGGACTCCCGGAACGCCCTGAGCTTGAGGTCTGCGTCGACGTGATGGAAGAACAGGCTCGAAACCACGGCGTCGAAGCTTGCGTCCTCGAAGTCGAGGGCCTCGGCCGCCATGGGCGTGTACCATGCGGCCGGATGCGGGCGCTTGTCCCGGGCCACCCGGATCATTTTGGCGGCGGCGTCGATGCCGGTGGCCTGCCCGCCCATGGACGGGTCCAGGCGTTCGGCGATGGACAGCGTCAGGGTGCCGGTGCCGCAGCCCAAGTCCAGGACGCGGTCCGAAGGTTGGAGTTGGAGCAGGTCGACGATGTCGCGTTCGTACTGGGCCTGCTTGCCGAGCATGATGAGGGGCTCGACGATGTCGTACACGGCGGCGGCGTGGTCGAGGGTGCGGCCTCTGGTAGGTATTGACGAGAGCTGGGGCATGAAGGTCCTCGATGCGGCCGGCTTCGGCGTGAAGGGACGCATGTGTTGCGGTGGTCGAGAGGTCATTCTGAACCTGTTGACTCCGAAAGACAACGGGAATTCGCGCCGGCCGTCAGTACCAGTACCCCCACCAGCCCCCCCGCGGCCGCTGCCGCAGGCGGACGTGCGGGAAGGACGGCGGTTCGAAGGAATAGCCGCCCCACCAGTCGCTCTCGCGGGTGCGCCGCAGGTCGCGCAGGCGCTGCACGCGTTCCTCGGTGGTCGGGTGGGTGCGCAGCCAGGACGGTTCAGGCACGCCCCGGCCGGGGAAGAGGACGCGCCGCAGGAAGCCGTTCTGGACCCGCTCCAGCCGGACCAGGGCCGAGGCCAGCCCTTCGGGGTCGTCGGTCAGTTGCGCGGCCGTCAGGTCGGCGTCGAATTCGCGCGTGCGCGACAGGCCCAGCTGGGCCAGGAGGCTGACCTGGGGCGCCACGGCCAGGAGGAAGAGGGGCCACCAGTCCACGTCGCCGCCGGCCAGGGCCTGGGGCAGGGACATGAAGATGAGGATGAGGCCCACGAAGCTCATGGCCGAGGTGATGCGCGAGATGACATCGGCCAGGCCCATGACGAAGAGGTCGCCGTGGGCGATGTGCGCCGTTTCGTGGGCCAGGACGGCCGCCAGTTCCCGCGGCGAGAGGGTGCGCAGCAGGCCGTCGGTCACGGCGATGGCCGAGGCGTCCCGGCGGCCCACGGCGAAGGCGTTGACCATGGGGCTCGGCACCCACCAGAGGCTTGGCGCCGCGGGCAGGCCGGCGCGGGCGGCCAGGGTGGCCAGGGCCTGGTGGTACTCGGGGGCCTGGGCCGGGGGAACGGGCCTGGCGCCGTACATCCGAAGCACCCAGCGGGCCGAGAGTTGCGGCGAAAAGAGCAGCAGGAAGGCGCCCCAGACCACAAGGAACCACAGCCCGTCAGGCCCCCAGAGGAACCAGCCCACCAGGCCCGCGTACCCGGTCATCAGGCCGAGGAGGAGCAGGGTCTGGAAGCGGTTGAGCCCGCGGTGTGACAGGTATCGGTGCGGATCGACGGCGGTGCGGTTCATGCTGTTCTCCTTGCGTGGCCGGTCAAAGGCCATGAGATAAGCACGAATCCAAAGGGATCAAGTGCATCGGCCAGCCACGTCCATGCCCTGACGGCGGGCAGGGCGGGCGTGAAGGCCGGCACATCGGTCTGGCCCGGCCTGAAGCCGGGCGTTTCGCCGCAGGATTGCAAGAGTTGCGCTTTCATGGTTTCCTTCTTCCGGTGTGTTCCGGGATGCTACCCCAGGCACGCAGCGATGGAAACGAAAGTTCTTCGCGCCCTGTTCAGCCCGTTCCGGCGGATGCGGCAAGCGCAAGGCCTCTCCGCGGCTCAGTGGAGCTGCGCCAGGGCCAGTCCGGCCCCGATGGTCATGACGAACCACAGCAGCGTCTTCACTGCCTCGACCGGAGCGGATCTGGTCGCGGGGGTCGGCAGGATGGTGTCTTCGGGGGTCAGCAGATAACGCAGAATGTACGCAATACGGATCGGTTCCATGGTTCCTCCCTGGTTTCGTGGGGAGGTAGCACCCGGCCCCGGTCCGATCCAATGGCAATCCTTTATGACGGTGTTCTGATTTCGTGATGGAGCAGACATGGAATTGCATCAGCTGCGCACGTTCGTGGCCGTGGCGGAGGAAGGGCACCTGACGCGTGCGGCCGAGCGTCTCTTCGTCAGCCAGCCGGCGGTCAGCGCCCATATAAAGGCCCTGGAGGGAGAGCTCGGCGTGACCCTCTTTCACAGGACGCCCCGGGGCATGACCCTGACCAGGGAAGGGGAGCGTCTCGCCGGGCGTGCGCGGCGAATCCTGGAGGACGCGCAGTCCCTGCTGGGCGAGGCGCAGGGCATGAGCGGCGCCCTGAGCGGTTCTTTTTCCCTGGGGCTGAACACGGATTCGGCTTTTCTGCGCATTGGGGATATCTTTGCACGCATTCGTGGGAACTACCCAGGGATATCCCTGTCTTTGGCCAACTCCAGTTCCAGGAACATCGCGCGCGATGTGCGGCGGGGAATCCTGGATGCGGGATTCGTCTACGGCGATGTCTCCGGCGACGGGGTGCAGGCAGATCCCTTGACCGAGGTGCCCTTTCACGTGGTGGGACCTGCGCAGTGGGCACAGCGTCTGGACGGGGCGGATTGGGCCGCGCTGGCCGACATGCCCTGGATCTGGATGGCCGAGAACTGTCCCTTCCTGGAGGTGCTGGACAGGCGCTTCGCGACCCTCGGGGTCGAGCCGCGCAAATGCACCGAGGGCGACCATGAGGACATCCTGCGCGCCCTGGTCATCGCCGGCGAAGGACTGACGCTGATGCGCTCCGACGAGGCAGCGGAAGCTCAGGAACGCGGGTTGCTGGCCGTCTGGCCGGGCGATCCCCTGCACATGACCCTGTCCCTGGTGCGCCGGGAGTCACGTCAGGACGAGCCCGTGCTCCAGGCGGTGCGGGACGTCATCCTCGCCGTGTGGGGCTGAGGGCCTCCCGGGCCGTCGCAATCCGAACCCTGGGCGCCAGCGCGTTCAGGGCGATGAGGTGGATCATTTCGCTGACGGTGGTGCAGCAGTCCCCGAGCACCGTGATGTCGTATTTCTCCGCCGACCTGGAGATGGCCGTGTGGGTCACGCAGTTCTGGGTCATCATCCCGCAGACCAGGAGCTGACGCACCCCGAGTCCGGTCAGCGTCTCTTCGAGTTCCGTCTCCAGGAACGCGTCTGCGTTCCGTTTCACCACGATCCTGGCGCCCTGAGCCGCATCCAGCACCTGCCGGTGAATCTCCACGCCCGGGGTGTCCGGGTTGAAGAACGGGCCGCCCGCGCCCCGGGCGATGTGCTGCACGAGGATCACGGGCACTCCCGCGCTCTGCGCCAGTTCCATGGCGGCAAGGGTGTTGGCGAGGGTCTGCTCAGGGTTCCACAGCGGGAACGCCCCGCCCGGGAAATAGTCGTTCTGCAGGTCGATGACCACGAGGGCCCTGTCCTGGGGTGCCATGTCTTCTCCAGTGTTCGTGTTGGCGCGGTCCGGCCGCGCATGACAGTGATATTAGGAGGCGGGCGGCCTTGACGGAATATTCCGTTTCGACAAATGAATTGTCTGAACAGACATTCAGGGGGCATCATGCGCGTAGCGGTTCTGGCCTATGGCGGGTGCATGGCTTCGGGGGTGTCCGGCTTCGCCGATACCCTGTCCGTGGCCAACCATATTTTGGGGCGGGAAGTGTTCGCGACGACGGTGCTGAGCGCCGGCGGCGCGGCGGTGCGCTGCTTTTCCGGGACCGTCATGCCCGTGGGCGGGGCTCTCCTGGAATCGGGAGAGGATGCGTCCGGATGGGACGTGGTCTACGTACCCCCGGCCTTCGGCCTGGACGCGCCGGACCCGGACCTGTCGGCATGGGTCGGGCGGATGCACGCCGGGGGCGCCATGGCCTGCGCGGCGTGCGCCGGGGTGTTTTTTCTGGCCGAGGCGGGCATTCTCCGGGGGCGCATCGCCACCACTCACTGGGGCCTGGCGGAGTCCTTCGCCGCCCGCTACCCCGGCGTCGCCCTCGAACCGGACCGCATGCTCGTGGACGGCGGCGACTATGTCTGCGCGGGCGGTGTGACGGCCTATTTCGACCTGGCCCTGCATCTCGTCACCCGCTTCGTCTCTGCGGAGACCGCCATGTCGTGCGCGCGGACCCTCCTGCTCGACCCCGGACGGGTGCGCCAGACCCCGTACATGAGCCTGGTACCTCTCCCGGCCGGCGGGGACGAGGCCGTGGCCGCGGCGCGACGGTGGCTGGAGGACAACCATGCGCGGCCCGTCCGCATGGGCGAACTGGCGACGGCTGTGCACCTCACGGAGCGCACGCTGCTGCGCCGCTTCCGCAAGGCCACAGGGCGAACGCCTGGGCGCTATCTGCAGGCTGTGCGCATCGAGCACGCCAAGCGGATGCTGGAGACGGGCGGGGAATCCGCCGGCGAGATCGCCGGCATGGTGGGGTATGCCGACGCGACGGCCTTCTTCAAGGCGTTCAGGGAGCTGACCGGGCTGTCGCCGGGCGAGTACAGGCGGCGCTTCGGGTTGACTGCGGGACCGGTCTGACCGGCGAGTCCCGCAGGCGGCACCACGAAAAAGGGCTTCCCCTCATGTGCGGGGAAGCCCTTTGCGCATTCGGCGCATGAAAGCGCCTCAGTCCTCGATATCCTTCAGATACATCTCGCGCATGGCCACCTTGTTGGCCTTGCCCACGCTGGTCCTGGCGATGGCCTCCACCAGCCTGGCCCTGAGCAGCACCGCCTCCTTGGGCAGCACGCCCCGGTCCACGAAGCCCTTGACGTGCTGGACGATTTCCCGCTCCTGGGGGGCCGCGCCAGGCTTGGGCACCACCAGGGCCAGGGGCGTCTCGCCCCAGCGCAGGTCGGGCTTGCCGATGACGGCGGCTTCGGCCACGTCCGGGTGCTGCAGGATGATGTCCTCCATCTCCAGGGAGCTGACCCACTCGCCGCCGACCTTGATGACGTCCTTGGTGCGGTCCGTGATGCGCAGGCTGCCCTCGGCGTTGCGGCAGGCCACGTCGCCCGTGTTCATCCAGCCGTCGGTCCAGAGCTTCCGTGAATTCGTCTCGTCCTTGAGATACCCGGCCGTCAGCCACGGGGCCCGGACCTGCAGGGCGCCGGGGGTTTTGTCGTCATTTGGAACCTCCCGGCCCTGCTCGTCCACCAGACGCAGCCGCACCAGCGGCAGGGCCTTGCCCGTGCGTGTGCGCAGGGCTGCCTGGGTTTCGCGGTCCAGCTGCAGTTCGGCGTCCGAGAGCAGGGAGAGGCTCAGGATGGGGCAGGTCTCGGACATGCCGTAGCCGGCGAAGACGTCGATGCCCCGGTCCATGGCCGCGCCGCAGACGGCCTTGGGCATGGCCGCGCCGCCGATGACCACGCGCCAGCCCGTGAGGTCGTACTGCGCGCACTTGGGGTCGGTGAGCAGCATGTGCAGGATGGTCGGTACGCAGTGGCTGAAGGTCACCTTCTCCGTGGCGATGAGTCGGGCCAGGTTCTCGGGGATGTATTTGCCAGGGTAGATCTGTTTCACCCCGAGCATGGTGGCCATGTAGGGGATGCCCCAGGCGTGGACGTGGAACATGGGCGTGATGGGCATGTACACGTCCTCGCGGTGGAAGCGTCCCTGGGTGGCGCTGGAGCCCAGGGCGACCAGGCCGGCCAGGGTGTGCAGCACGAGCTGGCGGTGGCTGAAATAGACGCCCTTGGGCAGGCCCGTGGTGCCCGTGGTGTAGAAGGTCGTGGCCCGGGTGTTCTCGTCGAAGTCCGGGAACTCGGCCAGGGGCTCGGCCCCGTCCAGCAGCGCCTCGTACTCGCCGGCCAGGGGCAGGGAGGTGGCGGGCGCCTCTCCCGTGTCCGAGAGGAGGATGAACTTCTCCACCGTGTCGAGGCGGCCGCGGATCTGCTCCAGGAGCGGCAGGAAATCGGCGTTGACGAGGATGACGTCGTCCTCGGCGTGGCCGATGGTGTAGACCATCTGCTCGGGCGAGAGGCGGATGTTGATGGTGTGCAGGACCGCGCCGATCATGGGCACGGCGAAGTAGCACTCCAGGTAGCGGTG
>CALMTS010000278.1 GCA_937872685.1 uncultured Desulfomicrobium sp. | reverse complement strand
CGGTCGCGTATTTGGAAACGCTCATGTCATTCCTCTTGGTGCTTGGTTTTGCGTCTGTCCGAAGGGCGGGATTGCCTTTCGAAAAGTTCGCCAAACCGAAAGCATGGCGTATGCCAAGTGCATAACAAACTGTAATTTATCATTTATTTGATTTTGATACAGAAATGTTCCCGAAAAGCGGAACTTTTGATTCTTTTTTTGCGCTGTCGAAAACAGGCAGTGTTGGGACCGGTGGGGCAGTATTGGGTGCTCTGGGTCGTCAAATTTGCTTTCATTGTCATTTTTGATATCAATTTCGATATATTATGACAAAAAAAGAACTGTTTCTTCTGACCGTAGCAGATCGGAATTTTTCTTTCTTCATTTGACGATTCTGGATGTCGCCGGAGGGTGGAAGCGGCTCGATGACGGGTGGGATAATCCGTGATTATGGGCTGTTGGCAAAACTCTTGTGCGTCATGTTTCCCCTTCGGCATGCCCTGTCCGATGGGTCTGCGCCTGTTTTCGGGCGGAGGTTGTTGCAGATGCCCGCCGCGCCTCCTCCGGTCTTGGGGAAGACTGCCGACACGTTCGTATTTGATTGAAGTTTTCGCTGATTTTTTCTTCTCAAGCGGATGTATTTTTATTTTTTAGGATCAATAGAGCTGCGTATTGATCACGCGTGAACTCTTGGGCACATAATGCGTATTTCAGGCGTTGAACAGTATTCAGCCTGACTTCCGCAACGCGAAGCCGATTCACATGAAAATCATTGCCGCAGAGAGTACAGGGACTACATTCGACACAGCCCTCGATTTTGTGTTGAAAGCCGGTGCGCCATGCACGGACAACCTCGAGAACACGTTCCGCGGCGAGATGTACATGGGCATCAGCCGCATCGTGAACCCCGAATGGCCGGGTTGGTTCGTGCTGGATCGGGGCGAGACGCGAGCCGTCCGCAGCGACGGCATTCTCGAGTTCGACGCGGCAACGGCCCTGCTCGGCCTGGTGCGCTCGTTTTACCGGGATAATTTCTGGAAAGCCGTGTTCGCAGACACGATGCCCGCGCCTCTGGCCGTCGCGATGTTCGACAGTGCCGTGGCGCATGGACGGAACAGGGCGTTCCGGTTTCTCCAGGAGGCCATGAACTGTCTCTTCGACGCCGGTCGGCTGGAAGTGGACGGTATTTTCCGGCGGGATTCGCGCCAGGCCCTTGAAACCATCCTGAAGGGTCACGACTGGTACTTGAAAGTGCTCGTGGCCGAGGTGCTGCGCGTCAGGCAGGCGCATTGCGACGCCATCTCCTGCGGCCGCAGGGAGATCATGTCCGGCTGCCGGGCGAGAAGACGCGCCTTGAAGTGCCTTGTCGAAAGGCATTTCAGGGAATCCGCCTACGCCTTCGCCTGCGGCGAGTCCGGCCTGGGCGTATCGTGCTGACCCCGTTGCCGCGCTTAAGGGGTGGCGCTGCGGTCTGAATCCCGCGAAACATCCGCTTCTGCCGAATCTTCATCCGGTCCTTTCCGATGCATTCCTCCCGGGCGCCATGCCCGCACCATGTCACGTATCCACTCATTCGGCCCGCAACCACTGTCCTTCGCACATGGCGCACATTGCCTTGAGCGCCATCCGGCGCTAGCGTGGAGGCAGCTTCGCGAACACCTCCTCTCCATCAACCCGTTGCAGCCCCGCCTGGGCCCGTGCGAAAGGGGACCATGATCTCATCTGCTGAAGACAAACTCAGGGTCTGGCACGCCCTCCCGGCCGCGGAGGTGCTGGCCGTGCTGGAGTCCCGCGCCGGGGGGCTTTCGGCGGCCCAGGCGCACCAACGTCTGGACGTCTGCGGGCCCAACGAGATCAGGGCTTCCTCGGGAGTCAGCCCGTGGCGTCTGCTTCTGGCCCAGTTCAGGAGCCTCATCGTCTGGATTCTCGTGGGTGCCGCCATTGTCTCCGGGATGCTCGGGGAAGCCGTGGACGCGTTCGCCATCCTGGCCATTGTCGTGCTCAACGCGGCCATGGGCTTCCATCAGGAGTATAACGCCGAAAAGTCCATCGCGGCCCTGCGCAGGATGGCCGCGCCCCAGGCCAAGGTGCTGCGCGACGGGCGCGTGACCGCCGTCGCGGCTGCCGAAGTCGTTCCCGGGGACGTGCTCGCCCTGGAAGCCGGCGATCTGGTGGCCGCCGACGCCCGCCTTCTCGCATCTACGGCCTTCTCGTGCGTCGAATCGGCCCTGACCGGGGAGTCCGAGGCCGTGGACAAGGACGCCAGGGCGGCCTGCGCATGCGAGACGCCGCTGGCGGACCGTTTGAACATGCTTTTCATGGGCACGAGCGTGGCCACGGGCACGGCCAGGGCCGTGGTCACGGCCACGGGCATGGACACGGAACTGGGCCGCATCGCGCAGCTCATCGAGACGGCCGAGGAGGACACGCCGCTGCAGAAGAAGCTCGACGCCTTCGGCCGCGTGCTGATCTGGGCGACCC
>CALMTS010000277.1 GCA_937872685.1 uncultured Desulfomicrobium sp. | reverse complement strand
CCGTCACAGCATTCCAAAAGGATGTTTCCCGGCTTGATGTCGCGATGCACAATGCCGCAGGCATGCATGTGGCTGAAGCAGGCACAGAGGTCGTCGAGCATGGAGAGAAAAGCCACGGGCGCAATGTTCCCGCTGCGTACGGCCTGCTCCAGGCTCGGCCCGTCGATGAAATCCATGACAATGAACATCTCGCCTTCACCGGCCACGAAGTCGTGCACAGGCACGACATTCGGGTGGGCGAGGCGTCGCATGACCTCGTATTCGCGCCGGAAGCGCTCCACCACCCCGGGGTTCTTCAGGAAGCGCTCGGCCAGGTACTTGATGGCCACGTCCCTCCCGGCCTCGCGGTCGAAAGCCCGGAAGACCCGCCCCATGCCGCCCTCGCTGATCAGCCCCTGCACATCGTAGCGGGCTTCGAACGCCCCGGCCTGGCCGGCTTTGTCATGCAAGCTCTTCATGGCCTCCAGGGCGTCATGCACGGCCGAGGCGTCGGCCTCGGTGATCCGGGGCGGATCGAAATCCCGCGCAGCGGCGTGGCGCATCTCCATGACGGCGTGATTGAGGGCCTTGAGCAGGTGCGTGGCCACGGCCAGGTCCGGTTCGCCCTGATAGGCGCTGCGGACCCGCGACACGAGCGTCTCCAGATCCTGACGGCCCCTGAGGGAGTCTCGAAGGGCCTTTGCCGCGCCGAGGCGGGCGGGAAGATCCTGCGCCGGGTCGAACACCGCCAGGAGGTCGTCGGGCGAGAGGCGGCTGGATGCTGTCTGATTCATCGCGATGGACACGCTCCGATCAGACCTTGTGGCCGCACGAGCCGCAGAACGTGTCCCCGGGCGCGAGCTTGCTGCGGCAGTTGCTGCAGAAGGGGCCCACCCCGCCAGGCATGCCCATGGGGGCGGCGCCCATGGGCGCGTAGAGGACATTCGCCCCGGACTGGCCCGAACGGATCGATTCCATGGCGATATCCTTCATGTCCTGACGCACGCCTTTCTGATCCTCGAGGAAACGCTCGTAGAGCGCCTTGACCTCTTCGGAGGGGGCATTCCTGAATTTTTCCTGAAATGCCTTGGCCACTTCCGGGGAATCCTTCGCCGCGGCGGCCAGAATCTGCTCGTCGCTCCATGAACCGAGTATTTCGGTCTTCTTCAGGTCGGCCAGCACGCTGGCCTTTTCGCCGTCGGACATGGCGATGACCGCTTCCGAGGAGGCCTTGGACATGGCTTCGAGCAACTTGATCTTCCGTTCCGTCTCCTTGTCGGCATCGGCGGCCTCACGGGCTGCGCGCCGGTCGGCCATGTCGGCCTCGTGCAGGTCCTCGGACTTCTTGTCGGCAAGCTTGGACGCCCGCTGCCGTTCCAGGATGGACTGGCCCAGGTCCGCCTTGGCCCGTTCGAGTTCGAGAGCCAGAAATTCCTTCTGCTGCTGGGTCTGGGCGCTTTTGAGCTCCAGTTCAAGACGCTGTAGCGCGTCCTTCTGGCGCTCCTCCCTGGCGGACGCGGCCGACAGCTGATCCTGCGCCAGCTTGTGCTCGAGCCGCATGCGCTCCATGACCAGCTCGCGCTTGACCATGTCCGCGTCGAGTTCCTGCGTGCCGACCAGGCTCATGCGCCTGAGTTCGAGGCTGCGCTCGATGTCCAGCTTGCCCAGGAGGTGGTTGCGGACGCCTTCGTGGTCGACCCTCTTTTCGTCGATGATGCGCTTGAATTCGTCGAACTCCTCCGTGCGCAGCAGCTTCTGCTTGCCTATCTCGTCGAGGAAGGCGGCCATCTCCTCGTCGCTGCGGGCCTCTTCCATCTTGCCGGTGTTGACGGCCTTGCGCAGCCTTGAAATGGCGACAAGTCGCTGCTCTTCCATCTCTGCCGCGCGCGTGGTTTCGAAGATGCCCTGCAGATCCTCTTCGCTCTTGACCTCAAAAAGCTTCTTGCGCCCGACCAGGTCGCTTTCCTTCTCCCAGACCGCGATTTGAAATTCTTCCTGCTTTTTGGCGATGTTGTCATACTCGGCATGGCTCACGCTCATGGTGCGCACGTTCAGCAGGCGCAGGCCGTAATGACGCAGGCTCTGCCCCAGGGCGCGCTCCATGAGCTGTTCGATGCGGCCCTTGTACTCGCGGCTGACGTTCAGATCGCGCACGGACAGGGCGCGGAACTCTTCCTGCAGGGCCTCGCGCACCTCGTCTTCGAGAAGATCGGCCATCTCGGGCAGGCCGAGACCGCGACGCCCCTTGAAAAGGTTGAGCTGGAAGAGGTCCGGGTCGTCCAGCCTGATGCCGGCCTCGCATTCCACGTTGACGAACAGCGGGTCCTTGGTCTTGACGCCCTGGATCCTGAACTTGACGGGCGAGAGGCCCGAATCGATGAGCAGGACCTTGGCCGTGTTCGGGCCTCCCAGAATCTGGCTGAGCAGGGACGATCCGCCCACCGTGTGATGTCCCGGGGCGAGTTCATCAACATACTTGCCGTTCTTGAACAGA
>CALMTS010000276.1 GCA_937872685.1 uncultured Desulfomicrobium sp. | reverse complement strand
TCGATGACGGCAGCACCGACCTGCCGCCCGGAGCGTTGTCGGACCTGCCCGTCCGCGTCATCCGCCACGACCGGAACCGGGGCAAGGGCGCGGCCATCCGGACGGGCGCGAGGGAGGCGCGGGAGATGGGCATGACGCATATCGTGACCATCGACGCCGACGGGCAGCACGACCCGGCCGACCTGCCCGTCTTCCTCAAGGCCATCGGCGAGGACGGCAACGCCATCGTCGTCGGCGTACGCGATTTCAACACCCCGAACGTGCCGGGGTCGTCGCGGTTCGGCCGGAAATTCTCCAATTTCTGGCTGCGGGTGCAGACGGGGGTTGCGCTGGCCGACGTGCAGAGCGGGTTCCGGGCCTATCCCCTGGCCGTGCTGGAAAGCCTGCGCTTCACGGAAGACCGCTTCAGCTTCGAAGTCGAGGTGCTGGTGCGGGCCGCCTGGCCCGGTTTCCGCCTGGCCGAGGTGAACATCAGCGTCCATTATCCGCCCAGGGGGGAGCGCATTTCGCACTTCAGGGCGTTCATGGACAATTTCCGGCTGTCCCTGCTGAACACCAGGCTTACGGTGCGGGCCATGGCGCCCCTGCCCCACCGCCAGTACGACCTCGACGAAGCCGGGGCCATCTCGCCCATCCACCCCCTCACGTCCCTGCGCATTCTCCTGGCCGGCGAAGCCACGCCCGCAAACCTCGCCCTTTCCGCGGCCCTGGGCATGTTCCTGGGCACCATCCCCCTCATCGGCTGCCACAGCATCGCCATTCTGTTCACTGCGGGCTGGTTCCGGCTCAGCAAAATCACGGGACTCGCCGTCAGCCAGCTCTGCATGCCGCCGTTCGTGCCGGCGCTGTGCATTCAGACCGGATATTTCCTGCGCCACGGAAGTTTCCTGACCGAGATATCCCTGCAGACCATCGGCACGGAAGCCCTTGAACGCATCTGGGAATGGGTCCTGGGCTCTCTGGTGCTGGCGCCGGCGCTGTCCGTGATCATCGGCGGAATCGTCTTCGTCATGGCCAAAAGCGTTGCCATGGGCCTCAGAAACACCGAACCAAAGCTCGCCGCCGGACGCCGCCATGAACGCTGAACCCCGCTGGACCAGCCGCAGCATCGGGTCGCGCCTGCAGCACGGGATCTTCTACGCGCTGATTCGCGTCGCCGGGAGGAGACCCGCCTACGCCCTGCTGTTCTTTGTCGCCCTGTGGTACGCGCTGCGTCCCGCGACCCGGGCCCGGTCCAGTGCGTACCTGTCCCGCCGCTTTCCAGGGCAGGGACGGCTCGACCGGTTGCGGCACTGTTTCCTGCTGCACTGGAATTTCGGGCTGGCCCTCGTTGACCGCGCCGCCTCGGGCATCCTCGGGCCTCCGGAAATCACGGCGAGCCGGGAAGACGAGGAGACGCTCACATCCCTCCTGGCCGAGGAGCGCGGACTCATCATGCTGACGGGGCACGCCGGATGCTGGCAGACGTCCTTCGCGGCCCTGGATATCGTGGACCGGCCCGTGCACGTCGTCATGCACAGGGCCGAAGACGACATCGACCGCCACTATTTCGAGCATTCCGGGGAGAAGGCCGCGTTCGGCATCATCGATCCGCTGGGATACCTGGGAGGCAGCCTGGAGATGCTCGACGCGCTCGGGAAGAAGCACGTCCTCTGCCTCATGGGTGACCGGGCCTTCGGCAGCGGACGCAACACCGTGGACACAACTTTTCTCGGCGGCACGGTGAAACTGCCCTTCAGCGCCTACAGGCTGGCTTCCGCCACCGGAGCCCCCATTCTCGTGTTTTTCTCCAGACGGACCGGCCCCGGTACGACCGTGCATGAAATTTCGCGGATCATCCGCGTCCCTGCCGGGCTCGGGCGCTCAGGCGCAACGTACCGGCCCTATGTCCAGGAATTCGCGGACGCCCTTGAGGAACTGACGCGCAAGCACCCCTACCAACTCTTCAACTTTTACGACATGTGGGAACATCAGGAGCCATGACAATCAAGGAACAACTGAAGCTGACCTTGATCAGCGAACTCAATCTCGAAGACGTGACCCCGGAAGACATCGAGGACGACGCGCCCCTTTTCGGCGACGGCCTCGGGCTCGATTCACTCGACGCCGTGGAGATCGTCGTGCTGGTGCAGCGCCTTTTCGGCGTGGAGATCAAGAACATGGAGGAAGGCCGCACGGCGTTTCAGTCCATCAACGCCCTGGCGG
>CALMTS010000275.1 GCA_937872685.1 uncultured Desulfomicrobium sp. | reverse complement strand
AACTTGTGCTTTGTCACTGGAGTAACAGGTTGTTTGCCTGGATAACGGCTGTATTTTCCGAATTCTTGTGCAAAAAAAACACTTTTTTCTGATTACGAGAATGGACTGAATGGACGCGTACTGAACCATACACGCTGCCATTTCCCCGGCGGCGTCCATGTCGTCCATCTCGTCCAGAATGTGTTTCTTTGTCCATCAAGTCCATGCCTTTGCTGCCTTTCATACTATAAGAAAGAACCGAAGATGGATTGCCGCGTCGAAGACTCCTCGCAATGACGGTGTTTGTGATGCGTCATTGCGAGCGCAGCGTGGCAATCCATGCCTTTGCTGCATTTTGTACTTCAAAGATCAAAGAGCCCAAAATCCCCGGGAGGGCGTTCACCCTACTCGCCCCAAAGAAACTTCCAGAGACCACCCTTCTTCTTCACCGGTTCGGCCTCCACCCTCGGCTCATCCTTCAGCGCAATATCCGACCGCAGTTGCTGCAAGGCCGCCCAGAGTTCGCGGACCATGGCTTCCTGCTGCAGTTCCATCTTCTCCAGCCGCTCCTGCAGGTCCAGCAGGGCGGCGTGGTCCCAGACGGGCATGTATTCCAGGGACTCCAGGCGTTTGTTCAGGGAGCCGATGACCGACAGGATCTTGGCCTGGCCGGAGACGGCGCGGAGTGCGGCGTCCACGTTGCTTTCCACGGGGGCGCTTCCGTTTCCGCCGGCCG
This sequence comes from uncultured Desulfomicrobium sp., assembly GCA_937872685.1. Classification (GTDB taxonomy): domain Bacteria; phylum Desulfobacterota; class Desulfovibrionia; order Desulfovibrionales; family Desulfomicrobiaceae; genus Desulfomicrobium. Next base: position 2,204 of record CALMTS010000275.1, on the reverse strand, counting down.
GCGCTGTGCGGTCCGCGGGAGCGCCTTCGGGCGATGCCCCGGCCTCCTTGGCCGGGGGGGCCTGCCAGTACTGCTGCTCGAAGGACAGGTCCGCCGCCAGCTCGTGCACGGTCGTGCCTTCCACGGCCCGGGTCTGGGAGGAGAAGGCGTCGATCATGACGTAGTCGCACAGGATGTTGATGAGCCGCGGGATGCCCCGGCTGTAGGTGGCGATGGCCTCCACGGCGTCGTCGGAAAAGGACAGGGCCTCGCGGTTGCCGGCCTTCTCCAGGCGGAAGAGGATGTACTCCCGCACCTCGGCCGCGTTCAGGGGCTGCAGGTGGCAGTTGATCTGGATGCGCTGGCGCAGCTGCATGAGGCCGGGGCCGGACAGGAGGTCGCGCAGCTCGGGCTGGCCCACGAGGATGATCTGCAGGAGCTTGTCGCGGTCCGTCTCCAGGTTGGAGAGCATGCGCACCTCCTCCAGGAGTTCGGCCGGCAGGTTCTGGGCCTCGTCGATGATCAGCACGGACTGGCGGCGCAGGGCGTACTGATCGATGAGAAAGTCGTTGAGCTCCTTCAGGAGCGTGGCCTTGTCCTTGCCCTCGGTCTCCAGGCCGAAATCGGCGTTGATCTGCATGAGCAACTGCAGGGAGTCCACGCGGGTGTTGAAGACCTTGGCCAGGACGCTGTCCTTGAGCTGGGAGCGGATCATGTTGCGGATGAGCGTGGTCTTGCCCGACCCCACCTCGCCCGTCAGCAGGATGAAGCCGGCCCGCTCCCGGATGCCGTGGGTCAGGTAGGTCAGGGCCCGCTTGTGCGCCCGGCTCGGATAGAGGAAATCCGGGTTGGGCAGGAGGTCGAAGGGCTTTTCGCGCAGCCCGAAGAACGATGTGTACACGCGCTATTCCGCCTGGCCGTACTGACCGTAGTATGAGTAGTAGGACGACCGCGCCTGGGACTGGGCGCCGTTGTACACGATGCCCAGCACCTTGCCGTCCAGGGCCTCGATGGCGTCCTCGACCTGGGCGAGACTCGGCTGGCCTTCCTTGACCACCAGCAGCACGCCGTCGGACATGGCCGCGACGGAACGCGTCTCGGCAAAGGGCAGGACCGGCGGCGTGTCGATGATGATGTAGCGGTCGGGATAGCGGTGCTTGAGCTCCTGAAAGAGCAGGCGCATGGCCTCGGAGGAGAACAGCTCCACGGGGTTGGGCACGGGCGTGCCGGCGGGCAGCACGGTCAGCTTGCCGATATCCGTGCGGACCAGCAGCTCGCCGATATCGAGCCCCTCGCGCAGGCAGTCCGAGAGCCCCTTGCGCGGCCCCAGGCCCAGGTACTTGTGCACCGTGGGCCGGCGCAGGTCCGCGTCCACCAGGAGCACGGTGTGGTCGAACTCCCCGGCCAGGCTGGCCGCGAGGTTCACGGCCGTCATGCTCTTGCCCTCGGCCACGGTGGCGCTGGTCACGGCGATGAGGTTGTCGAACCGCTCGCGCCGGGTCATCTTGACCAGGGATTCCTTCAGCTTGCGGAACTCCTCGGCCACAGGCGACAGGGGCGCATTGACCACCATCATGGTTTCCTCGGGCAACCGTACGGCCTGAATGGCCGCGGCCATGGGCGCACGGGACGCGGCCGCTCCGTTGCCGGGCGCGGCCGTATCGGACGCTACGGGTGCGGCAGCCACGGCCTGGGCCGGACGCGCACCCTGCGCTTTGGTGCCGGGCTGCATTCCAGCGGCTTTGGCCAGGGCTTCTTCGATTCTGCTCATTGTGCTCCCTTCAGGAGGAGAAGGCTGTTGAAATTCTCCTTCTGGCTGCGTCACTGCATGTATTTTGATGGTTTCATGTATGTCTCAATACACCTCAACCCTCAAAAACCATGCGTTCCTTGCCAGAATGATTTTTGAACAGCCTCCTTTAAAAGTTATTATATAAATTCATGCAGATGGATTGCCACACTGCGTTCGCAATGACGATGTAGGCAGTGCGTCATTGCGAGGAGTCTTCGACGCGGCAATCCATGCCTTTCACTCAAAAATCAAAGAACAACCACTCTCCGGGAGGGCGTCTGAGAGTCATTCTGGCAAGGCGCGAGTCGATTTTGGAGGGCGAAGTGTAGCCGTCTACATGAGTCCTTCAAAATCGGGGAGCAACGCAGTCCAGAATGGCTCTCAGGCGCCCTACAACAGGCTTTTCACGCCTTCGAACATCTGCTCCACCTGC
>CALMTS010000274.1 GCA_937872685.1 uncultured Desulfomicrobium sp. | reverse complement strand
TTGTGAAATCCTGTTTTCACCCCTTGAGCAAGATGAAGACCACGTTTACGGCGGCCGCTCCCGCGAAGCCGAAGCGGTCCGGTCATGAGGCAATACTGTCTTTGGATTCAAGATGTTGTGCGAATCTGGATTCGAAAATCCGGGCTGGCGCAGGTGGCATGAGGCCGCAAGGCTGAGACGCGGGCCGGAGTCAGTGTGACTCCGGCGAATGAATGCCAGGGGTCAATGTGACCCCTGGCATTGCGAGGCGCTGTGACACCAGGGGGCAAAAGCTCGCGTGGGAGATTTCGGCGGTCAGGGGTGAGGCGTGGTTTCGCGGGCCAAAACAACCCCGAAATGCTCGCAGATGCCGCAACAGGATCCATTCCAGGCTTGCCATTTGCCGCGAAAAGGTCGTAATGACAAAGTGTTATCGAAAAAACGCGTTGTGTCCGCCCCTACCCTCATTCCACCCCGCGGACAAACACCCTCCAAGCTGGACCAATATTTGTAATGCAGTGCTCGCAACGTCACTCAGCGGAGGAATCAGTCATGGATGCCTACAAATTCGCCATCCCGGAAATCATTTTCGGACGTGGAAGCCTCAAATACGCCAGCATCTGCGCACAGCAGCTCGGCGCTTCCAGAATATTCGTCGTGTCGGACGCCGGGGTGGAAAAGGCCGGCTGGGTGGACAAGCTCTTCGACATCCTGCGGGCGCAGAACCTCGATTTCGTGTATTTCAACGACATTTCACCCAATCCGCGCGATTTCCAGGTCCACAACGGAGCGAAACATTACGAGGAAACAGAGGCGGATGTGGTACTGGCCCTCGGCGGCGGGAGCGTCATGGACGCGGCCAAGGGCATCGCCCTGGTGGTGAGCAACAAGGGGGACATCAAGGACTACGAAGGGGCAAACCACGTCAAGAAACCCCTTCCTCCCATGGTCTTCATTCCTTCGACCATCGGCAGCGAATCCAATATCTCCCAGTTCACGGTCATCACCGATATCGAACGCCACATCAAGATGACCATCATCAGCCGGACGTTGGTTCCGAATATCTCCATAACCGATCCGATCCTGCTCGGAACCCTGAACCGGGAACTGCTCATCGCTCCCCTGTTCGATTCCATTGCCCATGCGGTGGAATCCTACGTCTCCCCGCTGGCCAGCCCGTTGACGGAGGTCCAGTCCAGAAGAGCGCTCGACCTGCTCATCAGGCATCTGCGGCCCGCCCTGGAAGAATTCCGGCTGGACGACCTCGAACAGCTGGCCGTGGCCGGAGCCTGCTCGGGCATGGCCTTCACCAACGCAAGCGTCGGCCTCGGACATGCGTTGGCCCACGCCTTGGGCGGCATGTACGATGTGGTGCACGGCATCGCCCACGCAATGCTTCTGCCAAGCGTCATGCGCTTCAATCTGCCCGCCTGCACGAGCAAGATGGCCACCATCGGCAAGATCATCACCGGCAAGACCTTCGCCACGGACGAGGCCACGGCGCAGGCGGGTATCGAGGCTCTGGAGGAACTGCGCGCCGAAATCGGCATTCCGGCACGCCTCCGGGAAATCCTGCCGGACAATACCATGCTGCCGACCATGAGCCGGAACGCCGCAAAGGATATCTGCCTCCTGACCAACCCGCGCCCTGCGACGTGGAAAGATATCCTCAATATCTACTACGGAGTGTGGTGATGACCCACAACGCCAATCTCGGAGACATCTGCGGTATCGAATCGATCAAGCTCGGGTTCTTCCGCGAGGTCCAACGGAAAATCACTGAGCTCAAAAAATCCAACACCACGATCGAGCAGAAGCGTCAGGACGTGCAGAGCATCCTGGACGGCATTCCCGATGTCATCGCCGTGCTGTCCATGGATTTTGCCCTGCATTCCGTCAACAAGGCATTCTACAGCACCTACGAGGGAATCGCGCCTGAAGGGCTGCACTGCTACGAGGTCTTCAAGGGGCGCACGGAGCCCTGCAGTTCCTGCCCCGTGACTTTCGCGCTGGAGAGTTCCACGCAGGTCGCCCGGGGCCTGCAGATCCTCAACTGGCACGGTGAAAAACGGCAGATCGAATGCACGGCCTCCATCATGCACACCCAGGAAGGCAAGCCACACAGGGTCCTCCTGCTCCAGCGCGACGTCACCCTCGAAAAACAGTTCCAGGTCAAATATTTTCAGGCGGAAAGAATGGCCACCATCGGCATCCTGGCCGAAGGCGTGGCCCACGAGATCAACAACCCCCTCACCGGCATCGGGGGGTTTGCCGAGGCCCTGAGCCTGAAACTCGACGAGTTGAGGGAAGTCGCCGCGCTCTGCAACAAAACCGGGCTGATCGAGGATTTCGAAGAATACCTGCAGACCATCCTGCGGGAATGCCAGCGCTGTTCGGACATTGTCCAGAATCTCCTGACCTTCGGGCACCGCGAGATAAACTTCCATGCCACGATCAACCTGAACGACGTGGTCCGGAATTCCATCCAGCTGCTCCGCCCCCGTCTCAGCCGCCTCTCGCCCGGCATCGTCCATCTCGAACTCTCCGAGAGGGAACCCGTTGTGCTCGGACATCCGGGAGAACTCATGCAGATCGTTCTGAACCTCGTCCTGAACGCCCTCTATGCCGTCCAGGAGGCCGGAGACGTCACCATGAGCACCCAGATCAAGGGCAACATGGTCATTCTGCAGGTTCACGACACCGGGATCGGCATCCAGGAAGACCATATCCCCAAGCTCTTTGAACCGTTCTTCACCACCAAGCCTCCCGGACAAGGCATAGGGGTCGGCCTCTCGACCTGCTACAACATCATCAGCAAGCACGGCGGCTACATCACCGTGAACAGCGAACCGGGGCACGGAGCGACGTTCGAGGTCATTTTGCCATACTATTCAGACTAGGACCGGAAACATGTACACGACAGACGCCATGAATCTTCTGGTTGTGGACGACGAACCCTCCATCTGCAGGCTGGCGCAAAAGGAACTGGCTTCGTCCGAGACGATCGTGACCACGGCGAGTACCGCTGCGCAGGCCATGGCCATCAGCGGCGAACAGGATTTCGATGTCATCCTGCTTGACGTGCGCCTGCCCGACGGACACGGGCTGACCCTGCTCGAACATTTCCGGGGCACCCTGCCTGATGCCGAAGTTGTCATGATCACGGGGTATTCGGAGGTCAGCGTCGCCGTCGATGCAATGAAGATGGGGGCCCATGACTACATCACCAAGCCCTTTTCCCTGAAACAGATCAAGCAGGTCATCGAAAAGGCCTACCAATGTTC
>CALMTS010000273.1 GCA_937872685.1 uncultured Desulfomicrobium sp. | reverse complement strand
GGAGTTTCGACGCCCCGACGCCGACCCGACCCGGGCACGCGCCTCCCGCCGAAGCTCACCTCCTCTGCCACAGTCTTTTCCGACACGCGCCTCCGCAGAAGCTCCACTTCATCTCCATCCTACAACGCCAGTTCACTCCCATCCTCCGCATACTCGCCGACCAGCTCCCACAGCGTTCGCACCCCGAAGCCCGTCCCGCCGGGCCGGAAAACCGAGGCGTTCTCGTCGGTCCAGGCCGGGCCGGCGATGTCCAGATGGGCCCAGTCCACGCCTTCGGGCACGAAGTTCTTCAGGAACATGGCCGCGTAGATGGCCCCGCCTTCCCGCGTGGCGATGTTCTTCAGGTCCGCCACGTCGCTCTTCAGGGGCGCGCCGTACTCCGCCCACAGCGGCATGGGCCAGTAGCGCTCGCCCGCCCGGCTGCCGCCCTCGCGGATGCGCTGGTCCAGTTCGGCAGTGGTGGCGAAGACCGCCGCCACCTTGGTGCCCAGAGCCACCAGGCAGGCGCCTGTCAGGGTGGCCAGGTCCACCAGGATCTCCGGCTCGTAGCGCGCGCTGTAGGCCAGGGCGTCGGCCAGGATGAGCCGCCCTTCGGCGTCCGTGTTCAGGATCTCCACGGTCTTGCCGTTCATGGCCGTGACCACGTCGCCGGGCTTGGTGGCGCGGCTGCCCGGTACGTTCTCGGTGCAGGGCAGAAGGCCGACCACGCGCCGTCCCCCTCCCCCGGCCCGCCCCAGGGTCCGGAACAGGCCGAGGATGGCGGCGGCGCCGGCCATGTCGCCCTTCATCTCGTGCATCTTGGCCGACGGCTTCAGGGAAATCCCGCCCGTGTCGAAGGTCACGCCCTTGCCGACGAAGACCAGCGGACGCCCCCCCTCGGGGTCCGAATCCAGCACGATGAAGCGCGCCGGCGTGTCGCTGCCGCGGAAGACCGAGGCGAAGGAGCCCATGCCCATGCCGATGATCTCTTCGGGGCCGAAGACCTGCACGCCGAAGCCGAACTCCGCCGCCAGGTCGCGGGCAACCCCGGCCAGATGTTCCGGCGTGGCCACGTTGGAGGGAGTGTTGACCAGGTCGCGGGCCAGGCGCACGCCCTCGGCCACGGCCACGGCCCGGTCCACCCTGGCCCGGATGTCCGCGTCCGCGCTGACGACCGCGAAGCGGCCGGGGCAGTCCGCCTCGCCGGGGTCGGACTTGAAGGCCGTGAAACGGTAGGCGGCCAGCAGCGCGGCCACGATGCACTCCACGGCCGCGTCGCCATCGAGTCCCAGGCGGCCGAGATGGGCGGCGTCCACGGCCAGCCCCTCCAGTTCCTGGCTGGCCGCGGCGCGCACGGCAACGCCCACGGCGGTGCGGAATGCGTCCGCATCCACCTCTTCGGCCTTGCCCAGCCCGACCAGCAGACACAAACCGCCTGTCCCGGCGCACAGCTTCGACCGGCCGGCCTTGCCGGAAAAGGGGGCGTCCGGGTCAACGCCCATGAGACCGAGCAGTTCCCGGTCCTCGATTCCCCAGCCGGCCCCTTCGGCCCGGAACATGAGCGTGACGGCATCGCCGGATTCGGCGTGACTTCCAAAGATTTCGATATTCATCATTGCCTCATTGCTAAAAAATGGTGACATTGGCGTAAGAGGATATACGAATCTTGGACGTCCGAGTAAAGCCGGTCTCCGGGCCGGACCCGGACCGACCGAAACCTGCAACAAGGAGCTTACGCATGGAGCGCAACCGGACCATCGCCGTCCTCGGCGCCACGGGCTATATCGGCGGCCGTCTGGTCGCGGCGCTGCTGGAGCGCGGCTGGCGGGTGCGGGCCGTGGGGAGAAACCCCGAGAAGCTGCGCTGCAGGCCCTTCGCCTCCCATCCCAAAGTGGAGCTTGCCCAGGCCGACGCCCTGGACCGCACGAGCCTGACCGCGGCCCTGCAGGGCTGCCATGCGGCCTATTACCTGGTGCATTCCATGTTCCCGGGAGTCAAAAATTTCGAGGACCGCGACAAGCAGGCAGCCACGACCATGCGCGACGCCGCGGCGGACGCCGGCATCGCCCGCATCATCTACCTGGGCGGCCTGGGCGACCTGGACGGCGACCTGAGCGCGCATCTGAAATCCCGCATGGAAGTCGGCGAGATCCTGGCCGGCGGCCCCGTGCCCCTGACCTGGCTGCGGGCGGCCATGATCATCGGCTCGGGCAGCGCGTCCTTCGAGATCCTGCGCTACCTGGTGGAACGCCTGCCCATCATGGTCACCCCGGCCTGGGTCAAGTCCCTGTCCCAGCCCATCGCCGTGAGCAACGTCATCGAATACCTCGCCGGCTGCCTGGACGCCGACGGGACCATCGGCCGCACCTTCGACATCGGCGGCCCCGACATCGTGAGCTACCACGGACTGTTCGACATCTACGCCCGCGTGGCCGGCCTGCGCAAGCGCATCGTCATCCCCTTGCCCGTGCTCACGCCCAAACTCTCGTCCTACTGGATCCAGCTGGTCACGCCGGTGCCGTCAAGCCTGGCCCGCCCCCTGGCCGAGGGCCTGCGCAACAAGGTCGTCTGCCGGGAAAACACCATCCGGGAGCTCATCCCCACCCGCCTGCTCACGGCCGAGGAGGCCATCGCCCGCGCCCTGGACCTCACGTCCCACAGCGAGATCGCGACCTGCTGGTCCGACGCGGGGGCCCTGCGCGTGCCCGAATGGATCGACTGCGGGGACGCCCCCTATGCCGGCGGCACGGTGCTGGAATCGGCGCACAGCGTGACCCTGGCCGCCACACCGGCCCGGGTCTGGTACGTCCTGACGCGCCTGGGCGGCGACGAGGGCTGGATGTCCGGCGACTGGCTGTGGCGGATGCGCGGCCTTCTCGACAAGCTCATCGGCGGCACGGGCCTGCGCCGCGGCCGGCGCCACCCCAGCGAGCTGCGCGTGGGCGACGCCCTGGACTTCTGGCGGGTGCTGGCGGTGGAGGAAAACCGGCGTCTGCGCCTCCTGGCCGAAATGAAGGTGCCGGGCGAGGCCCTGCTGCAATTCGACGTGGAGGAGAAAGGGCCGGGACGGACCGCCCTGACCCTGCGCGCCCGCTTCCTGCCCCGGGGATTGTGGGGTATTGTCTACTGGTATGCGCTCGCACCCGTGCACGCGCCGCTGTTCCGGGGAATGCTCACGGCCCTGGCCCGCAGAATCGGCGGGAGCATCCTGTCCGGACCCGTCACGCCACCCAAGGAGGGCTCATCATGTCAAATCTCGTGACCGAACCACGCTTCGTCGAGTCCAACATCAACGTCCCCGAGATCCGCGGCAACCTCGAAGCCATGCTGCACGGCCAGCGCAGCGGAATCCTGGGCACATCGTTCATGGACATCCCCCTGTGCAGCCAGATGGCCTTCGCCGCCGAGGACGACCTGCGCTCCCTGATCATCGTCACCCCGCGGCAGACCACCAAATTCGACAACATGAGCTCCAACCCCAACGTGTCCTTTCTGATCAGCACGGCCCGCAACGACCCGGCCGACCCCGGCAGCGCCCAGGCCCTGACCGTGACGGCCTTCGCCACGGAGCTCGACGGGGAGCGGCGCCACAGGGCAGTGACCCTTTTCGCGAAGAAACACCCGAACCTGGCCGCCTTCGCCACGGCGGCGGACACTGCTGTCATGGAGCTCAGGGTGGGCAGCTACTCCCTGGTCAACAATTTTCAGAAGGTCACCCGCATCGCCATGGGGTGAAATCTGCGTGGCACGACCCTCCGATTCTGGACAACCGGCCAGAATTCGAGGATATTTACTCAAAAAGAGCGCTGCATCGACAGACTCTGCAAACCGCGGCCCGCGTTGCGGAAAGGCAAGGAGAACAATCATGAACAGACCCATACGCCTTGGCATCAGCCGCTGCCTGCTCGGAGACAAGGTCCGCTACGACGGCGGCCACAAGCTCGACCCGTTCCTGACCAAGACCCTGGGTGAATATGTGGAATACGTCCCGGTCTGCCCCGAAGTCGAGTGCGGCCTGCCCATTCCGCGCGAAGCCATGCGCCTGGTCGGAGACCCGGCCTCGCCGCGGCTGCTGACCCAGAAGACGGGCATCGACCACACGCGCCGCATGAAGGACTGGGCCGAAGCCCGTCTGGCCGAACTCGAAGCCGAAGACCTCTGCGGCTTCATCTTCAAGAGCAAATCCCCGTCGAGCGGCATGGAACGGGTCAAGGTCTATTCCGATACGGGCAACCTCATCGGCCAGTCCGTGGGCATCTTCGCGCGCATGTTCATGGAGCGCTTCCCCCTGCTCCCGGTGGAGGAGGAAGGCCGGCTGCACGACGTCCACCTGCGCGAGAACTTCATCGACCGCATCTTCGTTTTGCGGCGTTACCGCGACATGCTCAAGAGCGGCCAGAGCCTGGGCAACCTGGTGACCTTCCACACCCGGCACAAGCTGCAGATCCTGGCCCACAGCCCGGAAATCTACCGGGCCATGGGACAGCTGGTGGCCAAGGGCAAGGAGATGCCCAAGGAACAGCTCTTCAAGAAATACCACGAGCACCTCATGACGGCCATGCGCATGAAAGCCACGCCGCCCAAGCACCGCAACGTGCTGCAGCACATCATGGGGTATTTCAAGGCGGACCTCCTCCCCGACGAAAAACACGAACTGCTGGAACTCATCAACCAGTTCGCCCGGGGCGTCGTGCCGCTCATCGTGCCGGTCACGCTGCTCAACCACTACGTCATGAAATACGAGGACTTCTACCTGCAGGACCAGACCTACCTGCGTCCGCACCCACTCGAACTCAAGTTGCGCAACCACGCCTGATGGACCACACACGAAGCAGGAGGCACGCATGAGCAACGCCTACGAAATACTGAGCCGCTACGATCCCGAATTCCCGCGCAAGCGGGCCGGACGCCTGCTGACGGACACCACGGAGTTCATGAACATCCAGTACGGCGACGTGATCGAGCTGGACGGGACGTATTTCCTGGTGCTCCGCGACGAGAAGGAGCGCAGCTTCGGCGTGGAGGACCCGAAGTACTGGGTCAAGCGATGCCGGGAACTGCACACCGGGGAGCGCAAGATCCTCAAGCTGGTCTTCTACGAAAAGTTCCCCGTGTCCCTGGGCAGCATGGAGATCGAATGTTTCCGCAGCCCGCGCAAGGAGGCGCGCATCCTGGACCTGGTGCGCGGCGACGGCCGCTTCATGCAGGGCTATTCCCGCGACGACGCGGCCGGGAACAACGTGCGGGTCCTCGACGTCGTGCAGGGGGAGCTCCTCTCCCTGGCCATCGACAGGCTGGAAGCGGACCACAAGACCTATTTCTTCGAGCTGCTCCCGGACATCCTGGACAAATTCGCCGAGGCCTGCCGGGCCATCGGGTTCCTCCACCGGCACGGAGAGAACCACGGCGACATCCGCCGCGACCACCTCTGGATCGAACAGGGTACGGGCAACTACGTATGGATCGACTTCGACTACACCTACGAGTTCCGCGAAAGCCCCTTCGGCCTGGACATCTTCGGACTGGGCAACCTGCTCCTGTTCCTGGTCGGCAAGAAATTTTGCACCACCTTCAACATCCCGCGCCCGGGATTCGACGGCCTCGCGGACGTCCCCCTGGAGCCCGGGGACTTCACCCTGCTCTTCAGGAACCGCCTGGCCAACCTGCGCAAGGTCTACCCGTACGTACCCAGGACCCTGAACAACGTGCTCATGCATTTCTCTTCCGCCTCGGAGGTGTTCTACCCCTCGGTGGATGAACTGCTCGAAGAGCTCTTGCCCTGCATCGACGAAATCCGCCGCAGGCGGATCAACACCTAAGGAGAGAACATGGACGCCAAGAAGATTCTCATCGCCGTGGACGCCTCCGAAAACGCCGCCCGGGCCGTGGGCTATGTGGCCGACCTGCTGGCCGGCAGCAGCGGCTTCGCGGTAACCATTCTCTACATCGAGCGGCCGCCCAACCGCGACCTGTTCGCCGACGAGGCCTCCTGGATCGAAGCGGGCCAGGCCCAGGAGCTGCGCATCCGCACCTTCCTGCAGCAGGCCAAGACGACGCTGACCGGACGCGGGCTGGCCCCGCAGTCCGTGACCATAGCCTACGTCCCGCACTGCCAGTCGCCGGTCAACGACGCGGCGGCGGAGTGCAGCCTCGGCACGTCCATCGCCCGCGACATCCTGCAGTTCCAGCAGCGCGGGGACTTCGGCACCCTGGTCATCGGGAGGCGCGGCGTGTCCCGGGCCGAGGAGTTTCTGTTCGGCAGCGTGACCACCAAGGTCACCCATCTGGCCAAGGACTGCACCGTCTGGGTCGTACAATAAGGAGGAAAAACATGCCCTGTCTCGAACTTTCGACCAACGCGCGCATCCAGGACAAGAGCGCCCTCATGCGCGCCCTTTCGGACTGCGTCTGCCTGGGCCTCGGCAAGGCCGAAACCTACATGATGGTCATCCTGAAGGACGAACTGCCCATGCTCTTCGGCGGCAGCGAAGAACCCGTGGCGCACCTGACCCTGCGCGCCCTGGGCCTCAAGGACGAAGCCATCGCCCTCCTGGCGGGCGATCTGACGACGCTTGTGCAGGAGAAGCTGGGCATCGAGAGCCAGCGCGTCTACATCGTCTTCATGGACGCGGATCAGGGCAAGTGGGCCTGGGACGGCCGCACCTTCGCCTGACCCCGCGGCTTGCCTGCGGGGGCGGCCTCGTGTAAGGGAGCCGGGCGCCGGGGACGTTCCCGGCCCCATCAACACGAGGTGTCCCATGACCGACAAGAGTTACGCCCAGAGCATCGCCGGCGACCTGTTCCACATGATCAAATCCGCGCAGGAGCAGGGCGTGGGCGTCGACAACGGCTTCCGCAACCAGGCCATGTCCAGCCCGGGCATGTCCCTGACCTATCTGTTCCTGAACAAGGCCGACCTGCTCAAGGTCCCCGCCCTGCCCGGTCCCGTCAAGAAACAGGTCCGCCGCTCCAACGCCCTGGCCGTCATCGAGCTGGCCGGCCCCGGCGGCGCCAAGCAGACCGCGGGCATCCACCTCATCTGGACCAGCGCCAAGCCCTGCTCCGGGATCGAGTCCGAGGCCGAGATGCTGGACGGCATCCAGGTCCAGGGACTGGCCGCCTTCACGGCGCAGATCAAGAGCGTGCTGCGCAACGACGCCCCCCGCACCGTGGACCAGCTTGTCCCGCCCCAGGCCGAATAGCCGCCGCATCCGAGACGCACCCGACATCCTGACCCGGAGATTCCCATGCTGCTCAAGCTCTGCCTGTCGACGGTGATCTGCGCCTTCATCGGCTGGATCACCAACTTCATCGCCATCAAGATGCTCTTCCACCCCCGCCGCCCCGTGCAGGTGGGCAGCCTCACGGTGCAGGGCATCTTCCCCAAGCGCCAGAAGGCCCTGGCCATGAACCTGGCCGCCGTCATCGAGGGCGAGCTCCTGTCCCACGACGACATCCGGCAGGCCATGCAGCGCCCCGAATTCGGGGCCCGGCTCAAGGAGCGCATCCTGGAGGGATTCTCGGAATTTTTGACCAAGCGCCTGGGCAGCCTCAACCCCATGATCGCCATGTTCCTGGACGGTCCCATGATGGAGAAGATCAAGGCGCTGCTGGACAAGGAACTGGACCGCATCGTGCCGGGCCTGCTGGAGACGGCCACGGGAGAGCTGCAGAACAGCCTGGATTTCCGCGCGCTCATCCAGGAGAAGATCGAGAACCTGTCCATGGAACGTCTGGAAATCCTGCTCATGTCCATCATGGCCAGGGAGTTCCGCTTCATCGAGGTCGTCGGCGCCGTGCTCGGGGCGGGCATCGGCCTGATCCAGGG
>CALMTS010000272.1 GCA_937872685.1 uncultured Desulfomicrobium sp. | reverse complement strand
CGCCGCCTTCTGACGGCCTCCCCCAGCAAGGCGAGCCTGCGAGGCAGGAGTTTTTGCAGATCGTAGTTGTCGATCATGGTCTGCCTGGCCCGTTCGCGCACGACCTGCAAACGGTCGCGATTCTCCAGCGCCTCGATGGTGCGCTCGGCGATGGCCTTGGGGGAATGGAAATCCGTGAGCAGGGCGTTATGGCCGTCGATTGCCACTTCGCGAACCGGATCCGTGTCCGAGGCCACCAGCAGGCAGCCGCAGGACATGGCTTCGAGAAAGGACCAGGACAGCACGAAGGGCCGCGTCAGGTAGACATGCACCGACGAGGCGCGCAGCAGCGTCCGGTACTGGCCGTACGGCAGGGTCCCGACGAAATGGATGCGCTCGGGATCCGGTTGCAGGCGTTCCATCAGGACCTGCTTCCAGGTCTTGCCCGGTTCCGGGGGTGCGCCATAGCATGTCCGGTCCTCTCCGCCGATGACCACATGGCACTGGGGTCGGCGTCTGACCACCTCAACAGCGGCCTCCAAAAACTGGGGAAAACCCCTGTACGGCTCCATTCCGCGCGTGGCGTACGTCACGATTTCCGGGGCATCCGGCAAATCCAGGCCGGGCAGGGTCATGCGAGCGGCCGGATCGGGTGAAAAATACTCCGTGTCCACGCCGTCATGGACCACGGACATCTTGGAGCGCAATTCCACGGGAAACTGTTCGAGCTGCCAGCGGGTCGGGCAGATGCCCAAATCGCAGCTCAGAAGATCGTTGATGATGGGGAGATTGTTGACGCGGACAGAGGTTCTCGATTTGAGGGTTGGCTTCTGTCCGGAAAAACGCATGTCCGCGCTGTCGGAGCCGTAAAACCATTCGAAATACCCGACAAAGGCCGCCTCGGGAAAGACGTCCTGCAGCAGCATGGTCGGCCCCCACCCGGAATGGCCGCAGATGACATCCGGCACGAACCCTTCGGAGCGCAGCCGCACGGCCGCACGCATGGCCGCCCCGGCATGCCGGGCGGCGTTTCCCGAGTTCCCCATCAGACCGCCCATGGGATCGGCCGTATTCATGTCCGGGGCGTAAACCGCTTTGCGGACACCGGGTATCTCCCAATCAGGCCGGTCCTCCTGAGTGAGGAAGACCACCTCGTTGCCGGGGTTGCGCCCGAGAGACGCGGCCAGATGGCGGAACTGCGCCGGAAAATTCACGTGTACGAAAAGAATGCGCATGCTGCCTCCGTGTCTGCATCGTCGTTGAGCCATTCACCGGCATCATCCCGTCAAGCCGTGGTCACGTCCGGAATCCGGGGCTGGAAGCGGAAACGGCGCACCATCCTGTTCCAGATATCGCCTGCGCCAGCCGTAACGCGTCGCTTTCATGGTGCGTCAAACCCATCCCCGTGTCATCCCCGGTCCGATCCGTCCGATCCTCCCAAGCCGGGACGGCGGGAGAGTCGGACGGATCGGGCGCCCGAGCAGCCGGCCCTCAATCCGCAATCTCCTCGACCCTGAGATTGACGCCGAGGGTTTCCATGAGCCGGGAAGCGGGCGCGCACAGCCGGTAGTGTGAGAAGGTGTGCGCCGCCATGCCGTTCAGGTAGACCTGCTGTGAGCTGAACAGGCTCTTCTGCGCCGAAACCAGATCCACCAGGGAGCGCTGCCCCATGCGGAACTGGTCCGTGTAGCTCGTCACCACCTGCGCATTCTCGTCGGTGAGGCTGCGCAGCACGGACAGCAGCCTGCCCGTCGCGCGGTAGAAACTCCAGGCCGTGCGCATGCCTTCCTCCACCTCGCGCTGCACGCCCAGGGCATCCTGCTCCGCCTTGAGCCTGTCGGCCTTGGCCTTGCGGATGGCCGCCGCGTCAGAGCCGCCGCTGAAGAGATTGAAGCTCAGTTCGAGCATGGCCGAGGCGTCGTAGTAATCCGCGGTGTAGCCGCCCGTGTTGTCCGCACGCCCGGCGGCGAGCTTGACCTGCACCTTGGGCATCATCCGCCCCTTGGCCGAATCAACCTCGCGCTCCTTCTGCTGCTCGGCCAGGCGCGCCGCCTTCAGGGCGCGATTGCCGGCAGCGGCCTGGCTCACCGCGGCGTCCTCGCTCTGCGGGACGACATGGGCGGGGCGGTCGGGCATGGCCAGCGCGCCGGGCTTGGCGCCGAAGAAGCGGACATATCCGGCTTCGGCATCCTCCGCGGCCTGACCGGCCTGCACAAGGCGCGACCGGGCCTCTTCCAGGGCCGCCTGGGCTTGCGTCACGTCGGCCTGGGTGCCGCCGCCGCCTTCCTGCCGGATGCGCGTCAACTCCGCCAGCTTCTCGTGCTCAGCGATATTGCGCTGGCAAAGTTCGACCACGGCCCGGGTGCGGATCACCTCCATGAAGTACTGCGTCGCGCTCAGCCCCACGTCCTCGGCCGTGTTGAACAGTTCCTCGCGCCTGGACTCGAAGTGCAGCTTGTCCGCCGCCACCTTGGAAGAGGTCAGGCCGCCGTCGAAAAGCAGCTGGGACAGCACCACGCGCTCCTCGTTGGTCCACGCGTCCCCGTCGCCGCCGGAATACATGGCCTCCGTCGTGTCGTTGTGCCGCAACGCATACCCGCCGCGGGCGACAAAATCCAACTGCGGCAGCAGCGCCCCGTAGGACTGCAGATATGCCTCGTGCGACACTGCGGCGGCGTGCTTGCCGCTCAGAAATT
>CALMTS010000271.1 GCA_937872685.1 uncultured Desulfomicrobium sp. | reverse complement strand
CCCGTCGAAAAGGGCGGCGCGTCGCTCGTGATTCTCGTCCCAAAGGCCGACGTCGTCAAGGAGGCGCTTACGGCCCAGGAGTTCATCCTGGGCGCCATCGGCAGCCACAATGCGCGGATGCGCTCCATCGTCCTGGGCGTCGCCCTCATCGTCCTGGCCCTGGCCTTCATCCTCTCGAAACTGTTCACGCGCAACATTTCCAAACTGGCGACGGCCGTGGGGCTGGTCGCCCAAGGAGACTTCTCGGCCAGGGCGGACATCCGCGACCGGGACGAGATCGGCCGGCTGGGCGAGGCCTTCAACCGGATGGTTCCCGAACTGAAGGAGCGCATCAGCATCAAGAACGCCCTCGAAGTGGCGCAGCAGGTCCAGCAAAACCTCCTGCCTTCCGGCAGCCCGCAGTTCCACGGGAACGACATCGCCGCCACCAGCGAGTACTGCTACGAAACCGGCGGCGACTACTTCGACTTCATCCCCAGGCCGGGGCCGCACGGAGAGAGCCTTGTCGTCGCGGTGGGCGACGTCAGCGACCACGGCATCCCCTCGGCCCTCATGATGGCCTCGGCCAGGGCCTACATCCGCAGCCACGCGGCCACGTGCGAACGCCTGGACGACGTCGTGAAGCGCGTCAACGAGCTCATCGCCGACGACTCGCACCAGACGGGTCGCTTCATGACCCTCTTCCTCCTGGAGCTGGCGGCGGACGGGTCCGTCCGCTGGGTGCGGGCGGGACATGACCCGGCGCTCATGTACGACCCCGTCGCGGACACGTTCCACGAACTGGCCGGCGGCGGCTTTCCGCTGGGGATCATCCGCGACACCGCCTACGAACTGAACGAACGCCCCGCCCTGCCCCCGGGCCAAATCATTGTCATCGGCACGGACGGGATATGGGAAACCATCGCGCCCGACGGAGCGATGTTCGGCAAGGAGCGGCTCAGGGAGGTCATCCGGGCGCACAGGGACGAATCATCGACGGCGATCATCCAGGCGGTGGTCCAGGCCCTGAACACGTTCCGCGGCCCGGCGGCCAGGACGGACGACATGACCGTGGCGGTGGTGAAGACGCCCTGACGAAGCATCCCCGATGGCGGCCGTCCAAAGCGAGACATCGCAGGCGTATTCAGCTTCCATCCCGCGGCGGGTCATACCTCACCTTGACATGAACCCTCAGGAGGATGGAAGGAAACCTGTCCTTCGAGACATAATCCGAAGTTCAGGTTGAACCTGAAATCGCGTCACCGCCCGACGCCCCCCAAAAAAAGAAAGGAGAATTCGACAATGGACCAGAAGAAATGCGTCTGCCCGAGCTGCGACAAGGAACTGCCCCATCCCGTCCTGTACCGCTGCATCAGCTGCCATGCGCAGTATTGCGTGAAGTGCGAAGGTTCCGAATCAGGGGTACGCTGCCCCAAGTGCGGGCAGAGCGGGCGGATGGTCCTGGATCAGGGCAAATAGGGCGGAACCGGCTCAACATCCGCCAGCTCGCGCGGGATGTGCGCCATGGCGCCCGTGCGGAGAGGTTTTCCTTCCGCCGGCCATGCGGCAGAAACAGGCCCGCTTCAGGTTCGAGGCGGGCTTTCTCCTTCAGGGCCTGATGATGATCCCCGTCCCGTGCAGGTCCGGGAGGGGGAAGACAAAGACCTGGTTTTCCTCGCAGAACTCCCGCACCGCCTGCTTCGCTCCGGCAAACCTGCTGTTGTTGTAATCGTGGATGATGATGTACCCGCCCCGCGCCATCAGCGGATAGAAAAAGCGCAGCCCGTCATAAAGCGGCTTGTAGAGGTCCGCGTCGAGGCTCACGACGGCGAACGTGTCGTCGATGCCTGCGGCGGTTTCCGGGAAATAGCCGGCCTTGAACACGGCCATGTCCGGAAAGGGCAGCCTCTCCCGCACCGCATCCACGCTGGTGTCCGCGAAATTGCCCGTCTCGGCCCGGGAAAATTTCCGCTCGCCCTCGACGGCCACATCCCGCAGGTCAAAGCCGGAAAAGGTGTCGAAGAGGTAGAGGCTGCGGTCAGGGAACAGCCGGTTCATCTCCGCGGCAAAGGCCCCCCGGTACACGCCAAGCTCCGCCAGGGCGCCGCCGATGTTACGCTCGCGGACTTCACGGGCGATCATCTTCAGGGCGGCGAGGCGCAGGTCGAAGGTCTGCCGCAACTCCGGGGCCGTCACGACACGCGCACGGACGTTCAGGGCCTCAAGCCTCATGCGCACGCTCGCACACGCATCCTTGTTGAGCATGGAGATAAAGACGGCGTCGGGCTCCATGGCCGGGAGCGCGTCGGGAGCGACGACGGGAATGCCGTCCAGGGTGCCCCCCCACTTGTTTTCATCGCTGTCGCAATACGCCCTGACCGTGATGTCGCCGTGCAGCAGGTTGGCGATCATGCGCCCGCCCTGCCCCGTACCCCAGATGACTACGTCTTTCATGTGCAATCCGTCCCGGAGAGAGATTCGTGAACTGCCCGAAGGCGTGTGATGGATATCGTCAGGGCGTGCGCAACGTCAAAGTCTAAATGGGAAGGCACCGACGTGCCGGCGTGAAGTCCTGGCTTCGGTCGCAGATGGAACGTTCATCATAAGCACGGCTTGAAAAAATTCCATGAATACATATCTTGTTGAGATTGGAGAGTAGGCAATAACGCAGTGGGATACATCTGAAGCGGCGCCCTTCCGGATATGACTCGAAAGCCGAAGGAATACTGCCCAGACGTAACATTCGGCGTTTTTCTCAGAACGCGCTTTACGCAAAGAGCACACTGCTGCACATCATCACAATGGAGACAAGACAATGAAAAACCACGCAAAATTACTTACATTTATGCTATGTACGCTCCTGCTGGCGACACTCGTGGGCTGTGCCGGGACAAAAACGCGCGAAAGCACCGGACAGTACATTGACGACTCCGCCATCACCACCAAGGTCAAGGCGGCCATCTTCGCCGAAGAGTCCCTGAAAACGTTGCAGATCACGGTGGTGACATTCAAAGGCACCGTGCAGTTGAGCGGTTTCGTCGATTCGTCGGCCCAAGTCTCCAAGGCGGGACAGGTGGCCAGGAATGTCGCGGGAGTGAGGGCCGTGAAGAACGACCTTGTCGTCAAATGACCGCCGCCTGGCGGCGGTTGGATGGGACGGCCAGGGATTTGGGGAAAAGAGACGGAATTTTCGAAGACGACGGTGGTCGGCCTGGTCCCCCTGGCCCTCTTGGGCGGGGAGTTCTGGTACTCCATGTCCATCGTCATCATGTGCGGCCTGGGCGTCGGCACGGTGCTGACGCTGGGCTTCGTGCCCGTCGCCTACTCGCTGCTCTACCGCGGACTGCACAAGGCTTCCGCGCCCGGCCCGGGCCGTCCGCCGGGACAGCCCCTGCCCGAACCGGTTGTGGACGGAGACGATTCGCCGTAGGGGACGTGATCACGCGTGCACGGCGCACCTTCACCCTCACCTGGAGACGGCCGGATCATGAAAATATCCCGCAACGCCCCCTGCCCCTGCGGCAGCGGGCAGAAGTACAAGAAATGCTGCCTGCCCAAGGAGGAGGCCCGGGACTTCTCCTATCGCAGGATCAGCCAGACCTACCAGGGCCTGACGGGCAAGCTCATGTACTTTGCCGAAAACGCCCTCGGGCCCGAGGCCATGGAGGAGGCCATTGACCATTTCCTGCTCTGGGGCGAGGAACTGGACAGCATGGAGACCATCGAGGACCTCTCCCCGGTGATGCTCCCGTGGATCCTCTTCAGCTGGTATCTCATGGACGTGGAAATCCAGGAGCTGGATTTCGACATCTCCCTCCCGGCCGACACCACCGTGGCCGAACTCTATGTCCTCAAGCGGCCGGCCAAGATCGACAGCCTGGAATTCCACATCCTGGAGTCCGTGGACCGCCTGGTCTTCTCGTTCCATGAAGTCACGTCCGTGTCCCCGGGCAGCGGCTTCGCCTGCACCGACATCCTCACCGGAAACACGCACCGCGTCACGGACCACGGCGCTTCGGAGTATCTGCGGCAGGGCGACGTCTTCTTCTGCGCCATATCCCGGATCGACGACGTCGAACTGCTCGCCGCCGCGAGCCCCGTGACCTTCCCCCTGTCCTGGAAAACGCACGTCATCGACCTGCGCGCATCCCTGACCGGGAAACGGGACTCCCTGACCCTCGAGGATCTGCCCAACTACGAGGAAGAGATCCGCACGCTCTTCCTGGAACTCTACGCCTCGTCCATCAACCCGCCCGCCCTGACGAACACCGACGGCGAACCCCTGGTCCCGCAGACGCTGCATTACGACATCGTTGACCCGCAGGAAGCCTTTGACGCCCTGTGCCACCTCTGCGTGACGGAATCGCCTGAAGAACTCCTCACAAACGCCGACCTCGCCGAAAACGGCGCTCTGGCGGGCGTGACCATCCCCTGGAGCCGGCTGGAGGAAGGGACGGCGATGTCCAACACCATCCTCGGCTACATCGACATCGCAGCGGAATCCATGATCATCGACGTAAACTCGGAAGAACGGGCGGAGACGATCCGCGGCATCATCGCAAGCACCATGGGGGACAGGGCGCAATACCGGACCACCTCCTTCGGCCCTCCGGACGGCCTCGATGAAGACGGGGACGACGAGCAGGCGACCGAACACGCCAGAATGATGCAGGATCCTGCCATCCGGGAGTACGTGGAAAACATGTTTCTCGAACACTGGGGGCAGTGGATCGACACGCCCATCCCGGCCCTGGACGACCTGACGCCCAGGCAAGCCATGAGCACCCCGGACGGCCGCGAAAAGGTCGAGGCCCTGATCGGGAGCGCGGAACTCAATTCAGACGAGGATCGCGCCCTTCAGAAGCAGGGAATCGCGCGGGCGAGGAAGGAACTGGGGATATAGATGTCCCTGGGGGAAGAGGTCTGAGCCGCGCCGGTCATTCGGTGGTCTGAATTTTTGCAAGCCTGGCGCCAACCGGACGATGCCCGGGGCATGAGAAACACGGGCGCGAATTCAAGCCTGCTCATTCCAGAAGCACAGGCCTGCTCGGCTCAGCCGGTCTGGAGTTCCCGTCCCAGACGACGGATGGCCGAAATGAGATGCTTGAAGCTTTCGGATCGTTCATTGTCGAGTGCCAAATGGGTGGCTATTTCCCGCGATCCGCCGACTTTCTGGTAGCGCCCCTTTGTCAGGAGGTGCAATTCCCTGCTTGGGCTGCCAAGATAATCCGGGGCGCGAAATTTCTGCCGGTTTTGTTCCCTGGCCAGCTTTGGCAGGCCAAAAGCCAGCCCCACGGCGGCAAGGTCCGCCAAATAGAACGCCTCCAACTCCCTGCAGGCAATGCGCACCACGGTCTGTTCGGCTTTGCCGCTGTTGTGGACGAGTCGCAACAAATCGTCTTTGACAATGCGGCAATCCGGAGCACTGTCCTGATCCCGGAGCACGACGAAACGGGCATCGGGGTTGAGATACCCTCGTATTCGCCGGGCCATCTGGTTCATGAGGTCCTGTTTGCCTTCAAAAACGATGTAACGAACGGCAATGTCGTCCGGCAGCATCCGCGGCAGCACGTTCTCCAGCATGGCCCTTGCTGAAGGTTCCTCCAAAAGGAAGACGAGTTCCCTCATCTCGGATCGGCCCCCTCGAAAAAGCCCTGCTTCCAGAGCCAGCCCAACTTGTCGCCCTCTTCCATGTAACGGGTGATCTGCGGATCGTCCTTGGCGCGCCGGATTTCCGTAAACCCATCCTTTTTCACCAGCCAGCAAACTTCTTCAAGCCTCGCGGCGTTCAGAAAATCCGGCGAATGCGTAGAGACAAGCACCTGACCACGATTGGCATACAAGCGGAATTCCTCGGCCAGTTCGTCCATGAGAGTCGGATAGAGCTGGTTTTCCGGTTCCTCAACGCAGAGCAGCGGGTGCGGCTGCGGGTCATAGAGCAGAACGAGATAGGCGAACATCTTGATGGTGCCGTCGGACACGTAGCGGTCCAGGAAGGGCGTCTTGAAGGAACCGTCCTGAAAACGCAGGGTCAGATACCCGTCATCCATGAGCTTGGGTTCGATGGCCGCCACGCCAGGCACGCGCCGGGCCATGACATCGAGAATGCGCTGAAAAGTTTTCTGATGGTAATCGTGCAGATAACGAGCGACCAGGGGCAGGTTGTCGCCGGATTCGGAGAGGTGTTCGGACTCCCCTGTCGCTTCCTTGCGGCCGCGTGCGGCGCTGATGTGAAAATCGGACACGTGCCAAGACTCGATGAGTTGCCGAAAAGCGTTGGCAGCCTTGAAACGTTCCAACTGACCCAAAGCCTTCAGGGCAAGAGTATCCGGAGCGACCTTCTGATACTCGCGTTTCAATTCTTCGTCGGTTTTATCGAAATCCTCCTCGTTGATAACGGCATACCCCTCGCCCCCTTCGAACTTCAGAAATTGATATGGGCTTCCATAACGGCCCCGTTTGTACTGAAGGACTTCCCTTCGAACTACAGCCATCCCCTGCTCTTCCGCTATCTCCAAGGAATAGGTTACGAGCCGGTTCGCAGCGGTGATGTGCATCCGGTACTGAATTTCAATCAGGATGGAATCCCCGTCCGCATCGCGGCTGAGCACCTCTCTGAAACGCCCGCGCTTGTCCAGTGCCTGGCGGACCGTGCCGCGCAGGCAATCGTGCAGAAAGCCGAACACGTCGAACAGGGTGGACTTGCCAGACCCGTTGGCCCCGACAAGAACGAGAAAAGCGGGAATGTCCTTCAACTCCACGTCACGGAATACTTTGAAGTTCTTGAGTCGGATGGATTCGATTTTCATGGAAATTCCCCGGATTGTGTCACATCGTTTATATTTTCGATTCCTCTCCGATTTTGCCCGGTTCCGCAAGATAGCGAAGGAATTCAAATTATCACCGCGTCAAATATGCATACTCCGCACAATGCCCCTGATCCATCAGGAACGCTCTCCTGAGTGACTCCGAGAATTGTTGCCGGAAGACGATGCGGGTCGATGGGGATGCCCCTTTGGCCGGCTTCCATCTGCGAGAGGCAGGCCCGGGCCCATGCACTTAGCAACGACGGCCTTGGTTTTGATTACTGCTGAAGCCTTGTGGATTTCAGCCAGGGTGCAAGCTCCAGAGACAGGAGTGATCGGAGCGAGTGGACAATGCATCGAAGGCGAAATAGGCATGAGCGGGGAAGAAATGTCAAGACTCACCACCACCCGCACCCGCCAGCGCAGGACGTCCGGCGGCCAGGAGACATGATGGAAACACTGATCATTGGCGCCGGGGCCA
>CALMTS010000270.1 GCA_937872685.1 uncultured Desulfomicrobium sp. | reverse complement strand
AAAACATGATCATGGCCGCGCCCAAGCGGTGCGTCCACGAAGAGCTGTGCCAGCTCCTGAACCTGTCGTTGCCGGGGGACTAGGCGAATTGCAGCCACGGCGGCGTCGCGAGTCCGTGCCCGCCGGTGGTCTTCCTCATCCGTCCGTCCTCCCCATCCACTCTTTCCAGGCCTCCCGCGCCCGCTGGGCGTAGAGTTCCTTGCGCTTCTTCTTTGGGGCCTTCTTGTTCAGGGCGGGCATGAGGCCGAAGTGGACGTTGGAGGGCTGGAACCGTTTGGCCGGGGTGCGCAGGTGTCCCAGCAGCGCGCCCAGGGCCGTTTCCTGCGGAGGGAGTTCCGCCTTTCCGGCCAGAAAGAGACCCAGCCACAGGCCCGTGGCCGCGGATTCCAGATAGCCTTCCACGCCGCTGATCTGTCCGGCCAGGTACGTGCCGGGACGGTTTCTGAGCTCCAGGGCCGGGGTCAGGACTTCCGGAGCCAGGACGTAGGTGTTGCGATGGATGCTGCCCATGCGCAGGAACTCGGCGTTTTCGAGACCAGGGATCATCGCGAAGATGCGCTTCTGTTCGCCGTACTTGAGTTTGGTCTGGAAGCCGACCATGTTCATGGCCGTCTTTTCCAGGTTTTCGGCGCGCAGCTGGACCACGGCGTAGGGTTGGCGGCCCGTGTGCGGGTCGATGAGCCCTACGGGTTTGAGGGGGCCGAAGGCCAGGGTCATTTCGCCGCGTTCGGCCATGACTTCGATGGGCAGGCAGCCCTCGAAGTGCATTTCCTTCTCGAACTCCCGGGGGGCCACTTTTTCACCGGCCACGAGTTCGCGCACGAAGCTCAGGTACTGCTCCTCGGTCATGGGGCAGTTCAGGTAGTCCTTGTCCTCTGGTGCGTAGCGCGAGGCCCAGAAGGCCTTGTCCATGTCCACGGAGTCGGTCAGCACGATGGGTGCGATGGCGTCGTAGAAGGCCAGGGAGTCATGGCCGACGATGCGGGCCAGATCCGCCGAGAGCTCGTCGCCGGCCAGGGGCCCGGCCGCCACGATGAGCGCCTCGTGTTCCTGGGCGTCAAGTTCCGCGAGGTTCGCGATTTCGCGCCGGACCAGGGTGATGTGCGGATTTTCAAGAATGCGCCTGGTCACTTCCCGGGAAAAGAGGTCGCGATCCACGGCCAGGGCCTTGCCGGCCGGGACTGCCGTTTTCATGGCCACTTCCATGACCAGACTGCCCAGTTCGGCCATTTCCAGCTTCAGGAGGCCGATGCCGGTTTCGGTCTCGGCCGAGCGGAAGGAGTTGGAGCAGACCAGTTCGGCCAGATTCTCGCTGTGATGCGCCGGGGAGAATCGGCGGGGCTTCATTTCGTAGAGCACCACGTCGCGCCCGGCCCGGGCCAGCTGCCAGGCCGCTTCACAACCGGCCAGTCCGGCCCCGATGATTCCGTAGGTTTTCACGACATTCCCCCCTTTGCGGTAAAAGCCGGACTTGTGACCCAAGGCCGCCCCCGGGTCAATCCCTGCGTGCGTCCCGAGCGGGAAGGGCCGGGCGGACGCGAGGCGTCCGCCCGGGAATTCATGCCTTGGCAGGCCGGTTGCGGATCTTTTTTTCCGTTTCGATGATCACGTAGGCCAGCAAAGAGACGCCAGTGATCTTGATCCAGGGCAGAATGCCGATTGGCGCACTGCCGAAGAGGGTGTTCATGAACGGCACGTAGGTGAAGGCGAGTTGCAGCGCGATCATCAGGAAGAAGCCGCCCACGACCCAGGGGTTGGTCCAGAAGCCCAGCTCGAAGGCGGAGCGGGTGAAGGAGCGGCTGTTGAAGAGGTAGAAGGCCTCGACCATGACGAAGACGTTCACGGCCACGGTCCGGGCCTGTTCCTGCACGCCGGTGGTGCGCAGTTCCCATTCGTAGAGGCCGAAGGCCGCGATGAGGAGGAGGCCGCCAACCAGCATGATGCGGATGTAGAGTTCCGTGTCCAGGATGGGCATGGCCGGGTCGCGCGGGGCGCGGTCCATGATGCCCGGCTCCTTGGGTTCGAAGGCGAGCATGAGACCCAGGCAGCCGGCCGTGGTCATGTTGATCCAGAGTATCTGCACGGGCAGGATGGGCAGGGCCACGCCCAGGAGGACTGCCGCGAGGATGACCAGACCTTCGCCCACGTTGGTCGGCAGGGTCCAGACGATGAACTTGAGGAGGTTGTCGTACACGCCGCGGCCCTCTTCCACGGCGGCCTCGATGGTGGCGAAGTTGTCGTCGGTCAGGATCATGTCCGAGGCCTCCTTGGCCGCCTCGGTGCCGCCCTTGCCCATGGCCACGCCGATATCGGCCTGCTTCAGGGCCGGGGCGTCGTTGACCCCGTCGCCGGTCATGGCGACGATCTCCCCGCGGCTCTGCAGGGCCATGACGAGGCGCAGCTTCTGGTCCGGGGCGACCCGGGCGAAGACGGAGGTCGTGGCGGCCTTGGACACCAGTTCGTCATCGGAGAGCCGGGCCATGTCCGCACCGCTCATGACCTCGCAGGTCGGCTGGCCTGGGCAGGTCCGGATGCCCAGGCCCAGCTGTACGCCGATGGCCGCCGCCGTCACGGCATGGTCGCCGGTGATCATTTTGACATCGACCCCGGCGCGGCGGAAAGCCTCCACCGACAGGATGGCCTCGGGGCGGGGCGGGTCGATCATGGCCTGCAGTCCGATGAAGACGAGGCCCGAGGCCACGTCTTCGTGGGTCAGGGTGGCCGTGCCGGAGGGCAGTTCCTTGCAGGCCATGGCCAGGACGCGCATGCCGTCCATTCCCAGGCGTTCGACTTCGGCCCGGATCGCCTCCTGATCCAGGGGGGCGATGGAGCCGTCGGCCAGGAGTTCCCGGGCGGCGCGTTGCAGCACCGACTCCACGGAGCCTTTGAACAGGGCCAGGCGGGGGGCTCCCTCGCCCTGGTCATGCAGGGTGGCCATATACTGGTGTTCGGACTCGAAGGGCAGGGTGTCGAGCTTCGGCATGCGCCGGGCCTCGGCGTGGGGCTCCAGTTCGGCCTTGGCTGCGGCGACCAGCAGGGCTGCCTCGGTCGGATCGCCGATGACCTTTTCAGAACCTTCCGAATATTCGATGCGGGTATCGTTGCACAACAACCCGGCCAGCAGCGTGCTGCGCAGAGCCTCGTTTCCGTCATCCAGACCTTCGATGCGTCCTTCGGGCCTGTAGCCCGTGCCGTGGACGGCATAGGTCTGGCGGCCGGCGAAGATGTTCGTCACGGTCATCTGGTTTTCGGTCAGGGTGCCGGTCTTGTCCGAGCAGATGACCGAGGCCCCGCCAAGGGTCTCGACGGCCGGCAGTTTGCGGATGATGGCTCCGCGCGCGGCCATGCGCGAGACGCCCATGGCCAGGATGACGGTCACGGCTGCGGGCAGCCCCTCCGGGATGGCGCCCACGGCCAGGGCCACGGCGGCCATGAACATGTCTGCGGCCTTTTCGCCGCGCATGATGCCGGCCACGAAAGTCAGGGCGGCCAGGCCGAGGATGGCCCAGAGCAGGATGTGGCTGAAGCTTGTGATCTTGCGGGTCAGGGGGGTGGCCAGTTCGTCGGCCTCGGAGACCATGGTCGAGATGCGGCCGATTTCCGTGTGGTCGCCCGTGGCCACGACCACGCCCGTGGCCTGGCCGTAGGTGACCAGGGTGGAGGCGTAGGCCATGTTGCGGCGGTCGGCCAGGACCGTCTTGCTGTCGAGGATGCCTTCGGCCTTGTTCACGGGCACGGATTCGCCCGTCAGAGCCGACTCGTCCACGCGCAGGTCCTTGATGGTGGCGAGTCTCACGTCCGCCGGGACCTTGTCGCCGGAACGCAGCACGACCACATCCCCGGGCACGAGTTCCACTGCGGCCACCCTGCGGGTTGTCCCGGAGCGGATGACCACGGCTTCGGTGACCATGGCCTTGGCCAGGGCTTCGAGGGCCCCGGCGGCCTTGGCCTCCTGGATGTAACCGACGATGGCGTTGACGAGGACCACGCCGACGATGACGGAGGCGTCCACGACCTCGCCCAGAACAGCGGTGATGATGCCGGCCACGATGAGGATATAGACCAGGGGCTGGTGGAACTGGAGCAGAAAACGTTCAAGCCGGGTTTTTCCCTTGGTGGCGGTCAGGGAGTTGGGGCCGAAGTGATCGGTCCGGCGCTTGACCTCGAAGGAGTCCAGGCCTTTTTCCAGGTCGGTCTGCAGCAGTTCCGCGGTTTCCTGCGGCGGGAGGTGGTGCCAGAGTTTTCCGAGCAATGTTTCCATTATGTCTCCTTGGCATTGCGCCTGCAATTTTTTCACGGTGTGCTGTGGGAAAAACAAGTGTTTACTGAGTAGTGCACATGGTGGCAAACTTCAAGCCGGGGCTTGGAAGCGTCTGTATTCCTCCGGAAAACGGATGACTGGAGGAAGGCGCCGGCTTCGATCACAATATAGGGTTGTCTTCATGATATCAAAGTCCTGCAAGAATTTCATACGATGGCAGTCTGTTGCCGGTGTGCTGTCGATCCTGGCCGTTGTGTCGGGGACGGTAGCTGCGGCTACTGGCCTCGGGTCCTGGTATGCGCTGATCCGGGAACCTGTTCTGAGCGTCTCCTTCGGTGCCGCGAACATGGGCAAACCTGTCGTGTCATGGATCAACCAGGTCCTTGCGACAGTGGTTCTGCTGGTAGCCGGCCTGGAGTGTAAACGGGCCTTCATGGAGCGGGAACTGATTGGTCCGGACAGACTTTGGCTGCCTGCCATCGGAGCCGTGGGCGGACTGCTGGCTTCGGCCGCGGTTTATCTCGGGGTGGTGGGGAGCGGGCCTGGCATGGAACCCGGGTGGGTGGTGTCCCTGGGCACGGACATGGCACTGGGCCTGGCTGTCCTGTCCTGGCTGGGAGAGCGCGTGCCCGAAGCGCTCAAGTCGTTTTTCGTGTCCATAAGCGTATTCACCCTGCTTGGTTCCGTGGCCATGGCGGCCGCAGTCCAGGAAAGCCTTCCGGTCTGGTCCGTTCTGGGGCTGGCCGGTGCGTGCCTGGCTCTTCTCGCGGCCATGAGTCTGAGCCGTGTCGAATCCATTTCGGCCTATCTGGCCGTAGGT
The DNA here is from genome assembly GCA_937872685.1 of uncultured Desulfomicrobium sp. Taxonomy (GTDB): domain Bacteria; phylum Desulfobacterota; class Desulfovibrionia; order Desulfovibrionales; family Desulfomicrobiaceae; genus Desulfomicrobium. Next base: position 2,162 of record CALMTS010000270.1, on the reverse strand, counting down.
GCAGGCCTGTGGGCCGTTCTGGTTGAAACGGGCGCCTTGGCAGTTCTGGCGGGCCCTCTGACGGCTTTATTCATTCCTGTTCGGAATCGGGAACAGACAGGCTCCCCGCTTGTGGGCCTGGAACAGGATTTGCTTCCTACAGTATGTTGCATGGTGGTGCCGCTGCTGGCCATGGCAAACGCGGGGTTTTTTCCGCAGGGGGCTTCCGGGGCCTCCGTGATGGCGCCGCAGACATTGGGAATGTTGCTGAGCCTGTTCCCGGCCAAGGCGGCAGGCATTTTCGGAATATGCTGGATAGGGGTGAGGTTGCGGCTCTGCGCCCTGCCCGCGGGAGTGGGCTGGAAGGAGTTCGGGGGGGCGGTTCTGCTCGGTGGGGCCGGGTTCACGGTGAACGTTTTTCTCGGCACCTTTGTGGCCGCCCCGGAAGGTGCTGCCGCAAATGAAATCCGTCTGGCAGCCCTGGCCGCATCGACGCTCTCACTGGCGAGCGGGTATTTTGTTTTGCGATACGCCCTTGCCCGCCGTCGCAACAAGGTTATACAACGTATATAATGGGAGGATCCTATGAAGATGAAATATATATTGATGTTATTGGCGCTTGTTTTTTTGACGCAGGCCTGCGTCGTCGCGACGAATCCTCCGGCGTATCACGGTAGCGGCTATCAGCATGGCCCGCCAGCTCATGCTCCAGCCCATGGCTATAGGGCGAAGTACAGATACTATTATTATCCCGATGTGAGTGTTTACTTTGATCTGGATCGCAGGCTGTATTTCTATCTGGACAGGGGATGGAGGGTTGCCGCGACCCTGCCGAGGGACCTTCGCGTGGGCCTGTATGGGCCTGTGAGGCTGGAGCTGGATTTGGACGAACCCTACCGGCGGTATGACGAGCATCGTCACAAGTATCCTCCGGGGCAGGCCAAGAAAAAGTATAAAAAATGGTAAGGTATGCCCCCGGATTCACCTTAGTGTCGGAAGAGCCCGGATTTCTTGTCGTGGACAAGGATCCGGGCCTTGATTTTCATGACTGCCAGGGGCGACCCGGCCTGTGCAGCCTGGTCAGGGAGCGGCTGGGGAGACCGGTTTTTCCGGTGCATCGGCTGGACAAGGCCACTTCCGGAATCCTGCTCCTGGCCACGGACAGGGAGTGGGCCGCTTCGTTGGCCGGCCTGTTCCGGGAGCGTCTCGTGGAGAAGTATTATGTGGCGCTCTCGGACCTCTCCCCAAACAGGAAACAGGGGCTCGTGCAGGGAGACATGGCGCGGTCGCGCAGGGGGACGTGGAAGCTGCTGCGCTCGCTGGAGCGCCCGGCCAGGACCCGCTTTCTGAGTTGGTCTGCCGGCCGCGGGCTGCGGCTTTTCGTGCTCAAGCCCCTGACGGGGCGGACCCATCAGCTGCGCGTGGCCATGAAGAGCCTGGGAGCCCCCATTCTGGGCGATGAACTCTATCACCGCATCGTCCCGGACTGGCCGGACCGCATGTATCTGCACGCCCACTCCCTGCGGTTTTGCCTGCGGGGGCGGGTATTCAGCTATGCGTGCGCACCGAAAGTCGGAAGTGTGTTTCTGGAGGAGGGAGTCCGGTGTGCGCTGGAGGCCCTGGGCCCTCTTGAGGAGCTTTCCTGGCCGGCTCGGAGGTGAGCGGCCGGGATCAGGTGTCGAGAAGGTTGTTGCCCTTGACGCGCATGCGGGCGTTCAAGGCGTCGATGCGTTCCTGCAGGCGTGCGCGGCGGTGTTCGTTCTTTTCTCCGTAAAATGAGCGCAGCAGGAAATTGCGGCAGTGGAAGAGGGTGTGGGATTCTTGGTCGATGTCGACCAGCTTTCCGCAAATGGCGCAGGTGCTGAACTTGGCCATGGGTTATTTGCCCCGCTGCGGTTTGAAGCCGGCCTTGGGGTCGTCCTCCCATGCAACGCCGGTCAGGAGCCGGAACATTTTGAGGGCTTCGATGTGCTCTGGAGCTAATGTGAGGGCAAGGCGGATGCATTCCAGGGATTTCTCTGGCTGTGCATCGCAAAAATATGCTTTGGCCATGTTGTAGTGTATATTTTCGTCTTTAGGACTGAGTTCGATAGCTTGAAAATAGGCTTGTATTGCTTCCTTGTATTGCTTTTCTTGGCGCAATCGAATGCCAAGGGTATTGTATGGATTGGGCGCATTGACGT
>CALMTS010000269.1 GCA_937872685.1 uncultured Desulfomicrobium sp. | reverse complement strand
CCGGGGCGGCCATCCTCGAGACGTGCGAAGACGTGTACGGCGCCGCCACACTCATCGCCAAGGTCAAGGAAATCCTGCCTCCGGAATACCCCTTCCTGCGCCGGGACCATATCATCTTCACCAACATCCATGCGGCCCTGAACCGCGAGCAGCTCGACACACTGCTCGCCGTCGGCCTGACGGCGGTGTCCGCCGAGAACACGCACCAGTTCGGCTCCCCCAACTGCGCCCTGGCCGGCGAGGTCGGCGCCCTGGAGGCCGTGCGCCTGTCCCTGGCGCCCTACGGCGGCACGGGACGGCACTTCATGAGCCACTTCGGGGAGAAATCCTCCAAGGCCGTGGTCCTGGGACTGGGCAACGTCGGCCGCGGCGCCCTGCGCACCCTCATGGGCCTGGGCGTGCGCGTCGTGGCTCTGGACGTGTGGGAAGGGGCGAGGAAGGCCGCGAAGATGGACTGGTACAAGACCGACATCGTCGTGGACGACATCAGCACCCTGGAAGAGCACATCTACGACGCGGACATGATCATCAACTGCGTGCTGTGGCCCAAGGACCGCAAGGACCACCTCGTCACCCGCGACATGCTGCGCAGGCTCAAGAAGGGCGCCCTGGTGGTGGACATCTCCTGCGACACGGCCGGCGCCATCGAGACCAGCCGGTCCACATCGTGGGCCGAGCCCATGTACGAGGAGGAAGGCATCCGCCACTTCTGCGTGGACAACATCCCGGGCGCGGTGCCGGTCACGGCTTCCGCCGGCTACGGCGAGGCCATCCTGCCCAAGGTGATGCTCATCGCCGCCCACGGCACGGCCGAAGCCTGCCGCAGGGAGCCCTGGATCGCGCGCGGTCTGACCTGTGTGGACGGGGAGCTGATCCTGGCCGAAGCGGGCAGATACCAGAACCGGGAATACACGCCGGTGGAGGAGTGGCTCAAACGCCAGCTTTAGGTGACGGCATCCTGACCGCCCGGAGGGCTCGGGATGCGCGAGAACGACGTTGCGCACGATGCGCCGGAACGCCCCGCCCTGTCCTCAGGCCGGGGCGTTCACGTTTTCATGCGCCGACAATGCACAGGAATGGTTTGCGCCGGATGCGAACGGATGCGACACGCGCCGGATGCGAACGGATGCGATCCGCGCCGGAGTCACGTGGCGTTTCCCCTGGGAACCGGCGCTCGAACGCTTCATTTCACCAAGGGCTCCACGGACACCTTGAAGAGTTCCGATGCGATATGCCTGACGGTATCGGGTTCCACTCCCGCATCACGCAGGACCTCGCAGACGTTCGAGGAGAGGTGCAGGAGTTTCTGGTGGGCGTCGAGGGCCGCGCGGGTCACCACCACCTCCCGTACGCAGTCCGGCACGGTTCCGGAGCCGTCGACCCGCAACATGCGGAGGTTCGAGGAACACTTGAGCATCTCCGAAATATCGCCGGCGACATGCATGTGCCCCAGCACCTCGGCCATGTATTTCGCGGCATCCTCGCCGGCCCGGGTCACGGGAAGAGGGTCGCCGGAATGCGAATGGCCAGGCTCGCCGGCATTCGCCCCCTGGCCCTGCGCCCCGGGCTGCGGCCGGAACATCTCCCCCTCGCCGAAAAAGAACCAGTTCATGTCCAGCTGCAGGATCACGCCGAGCTTGTGCAGCACAGGCAGGCTCGGAGTCAGCTTGCCATGCACGTAATTGCTGATCACGGCTCGGGATTTGCCGGTTAGGTTGGCCAGGTCGGCCTGGGCAAGGGACATCTTCTCGCAGACCAGGCGCAGGCGCTCGGCGCATTCATGGGCGGCAGTAGTTTCCATCCGCCCCCTACCCGGCCGTGCCGAAAATCGTGCCGGTCCCGTACGGGCCGGGACGTGTCCGCACGGAAGTCTTCAACACCAGCCCCGACGCGCTGCGCTTCGGCCTGGTGTTGCGATTGCGATGCTGCAGGCAAGGAAAAACATTCATGCGCGACCTCCTTTTCGGGGCGATCTACATCATATTCCGACGCAAGACATCAAAAAATGAACGCTAACAAGCTCAAATTAAAAACAACTCTCACGAAATTGGAAAATTCGTAGGTACAAACGCGCATCCCTCGACGCACAATTCCGCGGGGACGACAGATGGAGTGTGTTCCCTCACCCCGCCTTCCTGCTTCCCTGCGCGTCGGCCATTTCCGCCAGGGCCTTGTCCTTGCGGGCCCTGGCCTCGGCCAGACCGGCCTCGGTCCTGGCCTTGTTCAGTTCGATCATGCCGATGCGGGCGTCGCGGCCAAGGCCCATGACGCCCTGAAAGAGCGTCATGGCCCCTGCGCTGCCCCCCGCCACGACGGCCGCCGTAATGATGATGCCTATGGGGGTGGGCAGGCTGACCCCGTTTGCGGAGGGAAAGAGGCGGGCCAGAATGTCGAACCCGACATGGCGGCACACCACCCAGGAAACGAACAGCGCCACGGGAGTCTTCAGCCCTTCGACGCATTCCGAGACCCTGCGGAACCAGTGGTACTCGAAGACCACGGCCAAAGCCCGCTCCAGCAGCATGGCCAGCGTCACGAGCAGCATGAGGGCCCCCGACACGTCCAGCAGACGCGCATAGGCCATATCCTGTGGCAGCATCTTCCCCTCCTGCGGCTTGAAGCGGCATCCGTACGGCAGGTTTCAGACCACCACCCCGTAACATTCGGTGAACGCCGCCAGGGCGTATTCGTTGCTGGCGTAGCCAAAGCCCTTGTCCCCCCAGTTCGCGCCCCAGCTGTTGCGGACGATGAAGCCTTGGGGCTCATACCCCACCAGGGCCACAGCGTGCCCGCCGGACGCGGTGTCCGGCTTGTACGCATCGAGCCTGCCCTTGGTGGCCGTGGCCTGGTACCAGGTTTCGTCGACGGACAGGCGGGTCAGGATGGGCCCGTTGAAGGCCAGCCATTCCCGCCATTTCCGCGGATCCCGGTCCAGGGAGAAATAGCTGGAGATCTTGAAGCGTGCGGCCAGCGCGTAAAACGAATTGGGGCGGCCCGGATAGAGGCCCGCGTGGGCGAACGGCAGGACCGACTCGGGCACGGCTCCGAACTTGCGGACGATGTCCAGGGCGGTCTTGATGCTCGAACCGGCGACTTCGATGAACGTCGTGGGGTAGGACGTGAAGGTGTCCGTTTCCTTGGACGCCATCCAGATGTACCTGGCGGACAGCCGCTCAAAGGCGGGCAGCATCCCCGCCCTGACGAAATGCCAGCGGAGCACGGAGTTCGCCGCGGCCCAGCCGACGCAGGCCCCGGTGTCGCCCTGGTCGTCCACCTCCCACCACGAAGGGTCCCGCAGGTCCTTGGACTCCGGGACGACCGGAGACATGTCGAGCAGGAACGCCTCCGCCGCGTCGTCGAAGCTCCAGTCCGACTCGGTGTTTCGGGACGGGATGCAGTTGAGGATGCGATCTCGGAAATCTCTCATTCAACCCTCCAGTTTCGTCATTTTTCTTCTCAACGTATGGGATGGCGAACAGAATGTGAATTCGGGACCACACTAAGGTCGAACAATCAAAAAATGAGGGCTCAAATGCATAGTTGTCATACCCAATACGTAATTCCCGAGACCGGAAACTGTGCCAAGAGCGGCGGGGGTGCCCGGGAGAGCGGGGATTGCGCTGCACGGAAAAATGACTACTAGCCAAAAGGGCTCATGATGCAGCAAAACCGCTTCCCGGAAATCATGAGCCAGGCGCCTGCCGCCGGGCACGGTCCGGAACGGATCCCCGGAAAGCCGCGCTGGATTTGCGCACCCGACCCTGCTAGCAAGACGGCACGGCCAGAAACAACCCCCTCCCGCAGGAGACATCATGGACCTTCAGTATTGGCATTGGCTCGTCTTCGGCATGATCCTCATCATCGCCGAAGTTTTCATCCCGAGTTTCACCATCTTCTGGTTCGGCCTGGGCGCCCTGGCAGTCGGCGGTCTCCTGTGGATCGTCCCGACCATGAACCTCACGGCCCAGGTGCTGCTCTGGACCCTCTTCTCGTCCCTTCTGACCGCCTTCTGGTTCCTGGTCATGAAACCGCGCATGCAGGACAAGACGCGGGCCGGCATGTCCCGCGAGGCGCTCCTGGGCGAGACCGGACAGGTCATCAGGGTCCCCGAGGGCGACCGGCGGGGCCTTGTGCGTTTCTCCAAGCCCCTGCTGGGCTCGGACGAATGGTCCTTCATCTCCGACGATCCCGTGAGCCTCGGCGACCGGGTCCAGATTCGCGACGTCTCGGGCAACACCCTCATCGTCGCCCCCAAAAACAACAAGTAAGCCGCCAGGAGGCCCGTCATGCTCACCCCAGGACTCACCGTCGTCATTTTTCTGCTCGTACTGGTCATCGTAACCATATCCATGGGCGTGCGCCTCGTGCCCCAGGGCTACAAGTTCGTGGTCCAGCGCCTGGGCAAGTACCACACCACCCTGGCGCCCGGCCTGAACATCATCATCCCCTACATGGACACCGTGGCCTACAAGGTGACGACCAAGGACATCGTCCTGGACATCCCGTCCCAGGACGTCATCACCCGCGACAACGCCGTGATCATCACCAACGCCGTGGCCTACATCAACATCGTCTCCCCTGAGAAGGCGGTGTACGGCGTGGAGGACTACCGCGTCGCCATCCAGACCCTGGTCCAGACCTCCCTGCGCTCCATCGTGGGCGAGATGGACCTGGACGATGCCCTGGCCTCGCGCGACATGATCAAGTCCAAGCTCAAGGAGGCCATCTCCGACGACATCTCCGACTGGGGCATCATGCTCAAGACCGTGGAGATTCAGGACATCAACCCCTCCCAGACCATGCAGCGGGCCATGGAGGAGCAGGCCTCGGCCGAGCGCGCCCGCCGCGCCACCGTGACCCGGGCCGAAGGCGACAAGACCGCGGCCATCCTGCAGGCCGACGGCCGCCTGGAAGCCTCCAGGCGCGACGCCGAGGCCAAGGTCGTCCTGGCCGAGGCCGACAAGAGCGCCATCACCAAGGTCGCCGAAGCCACCCAGAGCGGCGAACTGCCCCTGGTCTTCCTCCTGGGCCAGCGCTACGTGGACGCCCTGCGCAAGATGGGCGAGACCGACAACGCCAAGGTCGTCATCCTCCCCGCCGACCTGCCGGCGGCCGTGCGCGGCATCATGGGAACCCTCGGCAAATAGCCGATACGGCGCCCCTCCCCCAACCCGAAAAGACGCGGCCGTATTCCTCCGGCCGCGTCTTTCGAGAACATGGGGCGTGCTCTCGGAGCCCGTGCCCGGCGCGGCAGAAACGTTCATTCCGGCAACACGTTCAGATCGCTGAACACATACCATCATTCCCGACATGCCCACTCACACAGGAACCATTTCCGATTGGCACGAAGAGAAAGGCTACGGATTCATCGCCCCGGAACACGGCGGGAAATCCCTGTTCTTTCACATCAGAGACTACGACAGAACCTGCAAGCGTCCCGTGAACGGGCTCGTCGTGCGCTTCATGCCCTCCCGCGATGCGCAGGGCCGGGCGTGCGCAGTGGGTGTCACGCCGGTCAGCGGCCACAGGAACAACGGCCGGGAAATCCGGCAGCAGGCCCTGGCCGTGTTGATGTGCGCCTGCGTCGGCTACGTCCTGTACTATCTGCGCACGTACCGGGCCGCCCCGCTGGAGCTTGGCTGGTGGTACGCCGGCATGAGCCTGCTGGCCGCGTTGCTGTACGCCAAAGACAAGCACGCCGCCGAGCGCGGGGCATGGCGCACCCAGGAACGCACCCTGCATCTGGCGGCCCTGCTCGGCGGCTGGCCCGGAGCGGCCCTGGCCCTGGCGTTCCTGCGCCACAAATCCCGCAAGGCATCATTCCGCATCATGTTCTGGGCCACCGTCTGCGCCAACTGCGGGGCGCTGTACTGGCTGTCCACCCCGGACGGCACGATCTGGCTGTACAGGGTCATCCGGATGATCCATTGATTGAGGATACCGACCATGCACGATAAGAAGTTCGACCCAAAAAAACTGGAAAAGCTGAACAACCCGCAGCGCCTCCAGGACATCCCCCCGGCCCGTATCTGGGACAAGCTGAACCGGCCCGGCGCGGACGTGCTTCTCGAGATAGGCGCCGGAACGGCCTTTTTCAGCGTCGCCTTTCAGCGGCACGTCAAGCCGTCGACACTGTATGCCTGCGATGTGTCCGAAACGATGCTCGACTGGGTGCACAACAACATCGTTGCGGAGTTTCCGGCCATCATCCCGGTCCACAGCGGGGAAAACACCATCCCGCTCGCCGACGGCATCGCCGACGTGGCCTTCATGATCAATCTCCATCATGAACTGGACAATCCGGCCCTGATCCTCGCGGAAGCGTACAGGACAGTGAAGCCCGGCGGGGCCGTTTTCATCGTTGACTGGAAAAAGGAGAACATGGCCGAAGGGCCGCCGCTGCACATCAGATGCACGCCCGAACAGGTCATGGAACAGGTGCAGCGCGCCGGTTTCACCAACGTGAATGTGTTCAACGACCTGCCGAAGCATTTCCTTCTGGTCGGCACGAAGGACGCACAGCACGCCTAGAAGCCGGAATCAACAGGAGCTCCCGGCGTCCCGGGGGCCCACCCCAGGGAGGTGACAACTCCCTTCTCCCGCGCTATGCGGGGTCGGTTTGGGACAACGTCCCGTTTCAACCCTCAACCCCGGAGTCTGGATGTTCAGCGCATCACTGGATTTTGTCGGCACGCTCCGCAGGGGCGACGCCCGGTGATCTAGCCGGGTCCGTGGCCCCTGCCCCGTCCTCAATTGATTCATCACGAGGAGGAGCATCATGGGCTACACCAACGCCACGGAAGTCTTGCCGAAAACCGTTCTGGAGGCAGTGCAGAAGTATATCGATGGCCAGTGCGTGTACATCCCGCGCCGGGATGACCGCAGGCAGGCCTGGGGGGAGCGCACGCAGACGCGCGCGAACATCAGGGCCAGAAACCGCGAAATCCGCGCCCGGCACGACCGGGGCATGGGCGTGCGGGAACTGGCCGAGCAGTTCTACCTCTCGCCCAAGACCATCTCGAAAATACTCCGCGCACGAACCGCCGGAAGGTGAACACAGCGCCATGGGCCAGTCCCGTGGCGCTTTTTCGTTTCACAGCCGTCCCGGGGCGGGACGGACGCCCCGAATCCGTGTACTGGCTCACGAAACAAACACGGAGAGACAGACATGACCCTTGACTCGACCACACTCTTTCCCCGCGAATATCAGCTCCAGACCATGATGGGGCCGAACTGCCTGCGCATCCTGGACGAACTGCTTGACCGCATCGGCCTGCCGCCCGGGGCCCGCGTGCTCGACCTGGGCTGCGGCATGGGGCTGACCTCCATGGCCCTGGCCAAGGCCTACGGCTGCACCGTGACCGCCGCCGACCTGTGGATCCCGGCCGAGGACAACGCGCGGCGCTTCGCCGAGGCCGGCCTGGCGGACCGCGTCACGGCCGTGCACTGCGAGGCCCGCGCCCTGCCCTTCGAGCCGGAGTCCTTCGACGCCGTGGTCAGCATCGACGCCTGGCACTACTTCGCCGCGGACTCGGCCTTTCTGGGCGCGCACCTGCTCCCGCTGCTCAGGCCCGGCGGCCGGCTGGCGGTCGGCGTCCCCGGCCTCCGCCGGCCCTTCGAGCGCATCCCGGACGACCTGCGCCCCTACTGGGTGGACGGCATGAACTTCTGCACCCTGTCATGGTGGAGGGAGCTGTGGCTGCAATGCACGGGTCTGACCGTCCGGCACGCCTTCGACATGCGGTGCCACAAGCGGGCCTGGGACGAATGGCTGGAGAGCGACAACGAACACGCCAGGGCCGACGTGGCCATGATGGACATGGAAGGCGGCAGGTATTTCGCCACCCATGGGCTTATCGGCGAAAAGCTGGCCTGGTGAGACCGGACATGAACCTGAGCCAACTCGGTTTCGACCCCTGGTTCGCGGCCCGCGCCAACGACGCGGACGGCTTCACCCCGGCCCGCGTCTGCGCCGTTGACCGTGGATCCTGCCGCGTCCGCCACGCGTCGGACGAGATACCGGCGGAGCTGAGCGGAAAGCTCTCGTTCCATACCGAACGGGCGGCGGACCTGCCCTGCGTCGGGGACTGGGTGGCCGTGCAGCTTTACGACCACGGCCGGGCGGCCATCATCCACCAGGTCCTGCCGCGCAGGACCTTCCTGCGGCGCAGGGCCGCGGGCGAGGGCGCCGCGGAGCAGATGATCGCGGCCAACGTGGATACTGCCTTCATCATCCAGGCCTGCCATTTCGACTTCAACCCCAACCGCCTGGAACGCTATCTGGTCATGGCCGCCGACGGCGGGGTCGAACCGGTCGTCCTGCTGACCAAGACGGACCTGGCCGGCCCGGAGGAACTGCAGCGCAAGCGCGCCCTCGTGGCCGCCGCGACCACGGCCCGGGTCATGGAGGTCAGCAGCGTGACCGGCGCCGGGTACGAGGAACTGCGCGCGGCCATGGAGCCGGGAAAAACCTGCTGCCTGCTCGGCTCCTCCGGCGTGGGCAAGACGACGATCGTCAACCGCCTCCTGGGCCGGGACGCCTTCGATACCCGGACCGTCAGCGACTCGGGCGAGGGCGTCCATACCACCACCCGCCGCCAGCTCATCCTGCTCGACAGCGGGGCCATGCTGATCGACACGCCCGGCATGCGCGAACTGGGCGTCCTCGGACACGGGGACACCGTTGACGCGGGCTTCGGGGAACTGGGCGAACTGGCCGCGTCCTGCCGCTTCGCCGACTGCACGCACCGCCACGAACCCGGCTGCGCCGTGCGGGCCGCCCTCGAAAGCGGCGAACTGCCGGCGGAGCGCCTGGCCAATTACATGAAGCTCAAGAAGGAATCGGAACACGCCGCCATGTCCGCCCTGGACAAACGCAGGAAGGACAAGGCTTTCGGCCGCCTCGTCAAGTCGGTCCTGAAGGGGGGCAAGGGCTGAAGAGGCGCGGCTTCGCCGGCAAATCCGAAATCGGCCCGCCCACGCACGGCGGACAGCGCCGCACCCATGAAACAGCAAGGCCCGCCTTCCATCGAAAGCGGGCCTTCTCCGTTCACGGCACTCCGGACAGGCAGCCTATTTCCCGGGCAGCTTGAGATGGTCCAGCACCTTCTGCAGGGCCGCCCGGGACTTCTCCGTCTCCAGGGACGGAATCTCGTCGCGGTCCACGTAGCGGATGGCCGCGCAGGGGCACATCTCCACGCAGGCCGGGCCCATGCCCACCTGTCGGCGCTGGGCGCACATGTCGCACTTGGCGACCATGACCCCGCGGTCCGTCTCGAACATGGCGCTGTGCGGGCAGGCCAGGATGCAGTTCTTGGTCTGGCAGCCCCGGCAGAGCATGAACTGCAGGATGACCGCCCCGTCCTTGTCGCGCTTCAGGGCACCGCGCGGGCAGGCGTTGGCGCACTTGGGGTTCTCGCAGTGCTGGCAGTAGAGCGGCACCATGACCCCGTCCACGGTGCGGGTCATGTGGATGCGCGAGGTGTCGTTGGTGAAGCGGCACACGTATTCGCAGGTCTCGCAGCCGATGCACAGGCTGTAATCGATGTAGAGGGTCTTCTGGCCGCTCATGCCTGCCTCCCGAATCCGGCCTCGTTGGTCACGAGATCGTTGTAGTCGTAGGCGTCCAGACGGTCCTGGGCCTTCAGGTCCAGCCAGTTGGCCAGGGACCGGGCCGCGCGCAGGCCGCTGTACACCGCCTTGCCGATCTTGCTCGGCCCGCTCAGGGCGTCGCCGGCCACGAAGACGTTCTCGATGGCCGTCATGTGCAGCCAGCGCACCTCGCCCTTGCGCACGTTCTCCAGGCCCAGCTCCTTGGCAAAGGGCGGGGTGGCCGTCTCGCCGATGGCCGCCACCACCAGGTCCACGGGCAGGACGGTGGTTTCGGGGCCGTCCTTGCCGGGGCGGGAAATTTCCATGCCCTCCACCTTGCCCTCGCCCAGGATTCTGAGCGGCGTGGTCCGTTCGAGCCACTCCACGCCCATGGCGCGCAACTGGTCGATCTCGAAGGAGCCGCAGGGCGCCTCGCGGCTGGTGCGGCGGTAGATGTGGTAGATCTTGGCCGCGCCAAGATGGACGGCGTTGTGGGCCACGTCAACGGCCGAGTGCCCGGCGCCGATGACGGCCACGGTCTTGCCCTGCACGTCGGGCAGCTTCACGTTGGGCGCGCTGTATTTGACGGCCCGGATGGGGAAGAGGAACTCCAGGCCCGAAAAGACGCCCGGCAGGGTCTCGCCGGGGATGCCGAGCCGGCGGGAACGCCAGGAGCCCGTGCAGATCATGATGGCGTCGTGCTTTTTGACCATGTCCCCGAAACCCAGGATCTCGCGACAGAAATGGTCGCCTTCCTCGTCATGCAGGGGGCCGCTGCAACAGATCTTGGTATGGGTGTGGAAAACGACGCCGGCTTTGCGTTCCAGGTTGCGCACGCCCAGGTCGATGCGCTCCTTGGGGATGCGGTAGCCGGGAATGCCGAAGAGCATGAGGCCCCCGGGCTTGGGCAGCTTGTCGTAGACGTCGACCTGATACCCCAGGCAGGACAGGTAGCCCGTAGCGGCCAGGCCCGAAGGGCCCGCGCCGATGATCCCGACGCTGCGGCCGTTGGGCACGGCCGGTTCGGAACACAGGAAATTGAAATTGATCGGGTCCATGGGCTCTCCCAGGGTTGACGTGGCATTCTGACACGTGTCTCTCCGCGCCCCGTCCTTTGTCAAGAACGAGTAATCCTTCACAAACCAGCGTCTGCCGAGCGCCGCGGAAACATCGTTTTTTTGACCTGCGTCAAAGCCGGCACGCCCCCTTCCCCGTAAACCCCTTCTCAACGGAAACGACAACACCACCAAACTCATGGAGGCATCATGTTTTGCAACCAGTGTGAACAGACAGCGAAAGGTACCGGCTGCACCAAGGTCGGCGTCTGCGGAAAGCAGCCCGACGTCGCGGCCCTGCAGGATCTTCTCATCTACGCCCTTCAGGGGCTGTCCCAGGTGGCGGTGCAGGCGCGGGCCAAGGGCGTCTCGAACCCGGCCCTGAACCGCTTCGTCAACGAAGGCGTCTTCTCCACCCTGACCAACGTCGATTTCGACCCGGCCCGCTTTGAAATTCTCATCAGGGACACCGTGGCCCGCCGCGAGGCCCTGAAGGCCGAGGCCGGCGTCAGCGTGGACACCCCGGCGGCGACCTTCGCCCCGGCCGCGACCCTGGAAGGCCTTGTGGCCCAGGGCGAGCAGCACGGCATCTCCGAGGCCCTGGAGGCCCACGAGGACCTGCGCTCCCTGAAACAGATCCTCATCTACGGCCTCAAGGGCGTGGCCGCCTACGCCGATCACGCCGCCATCCTCGGCCAGGAAGACGAAGGCGTGTACGAATTCGTGCAGCGCGCGCTGGCCAAGAGCCTGGAGGCCCTCGGCGTGGAAGAACTGATCGGCCTGTGCATGGAATGCGGCCAGGCCAACCTCAAGGCCATGGAGATCCTCGACGCCGCCAACACCGGCTCCTACGGCCACCCGGTCCCGACCGAAGTCCCCC
>CALMTS010000268.1 GCA_937872685.1 uncultured Desulfomicrobium sp. | reverse complement strand
CACGCGGTCTCATGCCCAACGCAAAGACCGGTACGGTCACCGTGGACCTCGAAAAAGCCATCCAGGAACTGCTGGCCGGTAAGGTCGAGTTCAGGGTTGACAAGGCTGGCGTGATTCACGCTCCCATCGGCAAGGTCTCTTTCGGCCCCGAGAAGCTTCTCGGCAATCTCCGGACTGTGGTCGATGCGCTGATCAAACTCAAGCCCTCCACCGCCAAGGGCACCTATGTGAAGGCCGTCTCTCTGTCTTCAACCATGGGTCCTGGCGTTAAGGTTGACACCGCTTCCCTGCGCAAAGCAGGAGAATAAGTTTCACAACAAGTAGATGAGTCAGAGAATGCAGGTGGATTTTCCTTAATATCCTGCACAGACGGCTTTGGCTCATTCTGCCTAGCTATAGAGAGGTACGTGGTGAATAGGGCAGAAAAAGCAAAAATCATCGATGGCCTGAAAGAGAAGGCTGACAAGGCGAGCATCGCCATTGTCACGGACTTTCACGGGCTCAAGGTGGCAGAGCTGACCCCCTTGCGTGCAAGACTGCACGAGGCGGGGTGCGACTATCAGGTCGTAAAGAACACTCTGGCACGGAAAGCTTTCGAGGAAGGACCACACGTAGTACTTAACGATCACTTGAAGTACAACTGTGCCGTGGCTTTTGGCTATGACGACCCTGTCGTCGCTGCGAAGGTCCTGGTTGAGTTTGCAAAGAAGAATGACAAGTTTTCTGTGCGTTATGCAAGTCTGGAAGGCAAGTTTCTCGAAGAGGCGTCCATCAAGGCCCTTTCCGAACTGCCGGGCCGCGAACAGTTGCTCGCATCTGTTCTGGGTACCATGAATGCCGTGCCGCAGAATTTCGTGTCTCTCTTTGCCAATGTTATTCGAGGCATGGTCAACGTGTTGACCGCTCTCAAAGACAAAAAAGAAGAATGAGCCAATTGCTACATATTTAGGAGGACAAAATGGCTGATATCACCAAAGAACAGGTTGTCGAATTCATCGCTAACATGACCGTGCTGGAACTCTCCATCTTCATCAAGGAACTGGAAGAGAAGTTCGGTGTCTCCGCTGCCGCTCCCGTCGCCGCCTTTGCCGCTGCTCCCGTAGCCGCTGCCGAAGCCGCCGAAGAAGAGAAGACTGAATTTGACGTTGTCCTGAAGGAAGCAGGCGCCAACAAGATCGGCGTCATCAAGGTCGTCCGCGCTCTGACCAGCCTGGGCCTGAAAGAAGCCAAGGCCAAGGTCGACGAGACTCCTTCCGTGATCCTGGAAGCCGCCGCCAAGGATGCCGCCAACGATGCCAAGAAGCAGCTTGAAGAAGCCGGCGCAAAGGTTGAAATCAAGTAGTTTTTTGCTTCTTGTTTGACTTTCCGTAAAGAGTGTAAGGGGAAAAAAACCTCTTACACTCTTTACGCCTTTTTGTGTAACACCACGCCTAGGGCGTCAGCAGACGCATAGAGTGAAGATTCACCATAGCAACACTCCCTTTGGTTCTTTAACGCTTTGCCTGCCCAGCAACCTCCCACTTCCTGAGGGGAAACGATGAACAAACTGATCAAGAAATTCGGACGAATCAAAGATTCCATTGATATCCCTCATCTTTTAAGCCTTCAGCTCGATTCTTACAATAAATTTCTACAGACCGACGTTCCTCCAAGCATGCGGACGGACATCGGTCTTGAAGGCGTGTTTCGTTCTGTCTTTCCCATTCATGATTTCAACAAGACTGCCACCCTTGAATATGTCAGCTACGAGATCGGAAAGCCCAAATATGATGTGGACGAATGCATCTCCAAAGGGTTGACCTTTGAAGCGCCCCTGCGCATCAAAGTCCGCCTTGCCGTCTACGATGTCGACGAGGCCTCGGGCAGCCGCACCATTCATGACATCAAGGAACAGGATATATATTTCGGAACGATTCCTCTCATTACGCAGAAGGGAACGTTTCTGATCAATGGCACCGAGCGTGTCATTGTTAACCAGTTGCAGCGTTCACCGGGCATTATTTTTGAACACGATTCCGGTAAAACGCATTCCAGCCGTAAGATTCTCTACAGCTGCCGCATCATACCCATGCGTGGTTCATGGTTGGATTTTGATTTCGACCATAAGGATATTCTTTACGTCCGCATTGACCGCAGACGGAAGATGCCTGCTACCATTTTACTCAAAGCCATGGGCATGACGAGCGAGGACATCCTCGCTTACTACTATGACAAAGAAACCTTCCGACTCGAGGACTCCAAGGTCCTGCGGAGGGTTGAAGAATATAATTTCCGCAAGGAAATCGCTCACGCTGATATTACCGCTCCTGATGGAACGGTGGTTGTTGCCGCCGGGAAGGCCATGACCAAGGCCATGTGGAAGCGGATGATCAAGGCCGGAGTTGAGTATTATGAAGTCCGGCCAGAGTCCCTGGAAACGGAATTTGCGGCCGCTGATATCGTTGACCCCCAGACCGGCGAGGTTATCCTCCGGGCCGGAGACCCCTTTTCCGCTGGAGCGGTTGAGAAGTGTCAGGCCGCAGGCATTACCGAACTTGGCGCCATCTTTTCGAGCGGCGCCGAGGTGTCTTCGTGCCTGCGCGATACACTGTCCATGGATAAGTGCGAAGACTTGGAAAGCGCGCAGATTGATATCTACAAGCGTCTGCGGCCCAGTTCTCCGCCTACGCCCGAAATTTCGGCCAGTTTCTTCGATAACCTCTTCCGCAACCCCGACTACTACGATTTGTCGCCGGTGGGTCGCTACAAGCTCAATTCCCGTCTGGGCTTGAATCTGCCCATAGATCATCGCACCCTGTCCAATGAGGACATTTTCCGGTCGGTAAAGAAGCTGGTGCAGCTCAAGGACTCGCACGGCCCTGCAGACGATATCGATCATCTTGGCAACCGCCGCGTCCGCCCCGTGGGCGAGCTGGTGGAAAATCAGTATCGCATTGGTCTTGTTCGCATGGAACGGGCCATCAAGGAACGCATGAGCCTGCAGGAAGTTGCAACGCTTATGCCTCACGATCTGGTCAACCCCAAGCCGGTCACGGCGGTGCTTAAAGAGTTTTTCGGCACGTCCCAGCTGTCTCAGTTCATGGACCAGACGAACCCCCTTTCGGAGGTCACCCACAAGCGCCGTCTGTCCGCTCTCGGACCTGGCGGCCTGACCCGCGAGCGTGCTGGCTTCGAAGTCCGCGACGTTCACTTGAGCCATTACGGAAGAATTTGTCCCATCGAGACGCCTGAAGGTCCGAACATCGGTCTTATCGTCTCTCTGACTACGCACGGCCTGGTCAACGACTACGGATTCATCGAGACGCCGTACCGCGTGGTCAAGGACGGATACGTGTCCGACGAGATTCAGTACATGGAGGCATCAACGGAATCGGGGCATATCATCGCCCAGGCCAATGCCATCTTCGGTGACGATAAAAAGTTCATCAACACGCATGTCGAGGCTCGCGTCGAGGGTGAATTCGCCATCGTCCCGCGTGAGGAAGTGACCCTCATGGACATTTCGCCGGGTCAGATCGTATCGATTTCGTCGGCGCTGATTCCCTTCCTGGAACATGATGACGCCAACCGCGCCCTCATGGGGTCGAACATGCAGCGTCAGTCCGTGCCGCTGCTGGTGACCGAGGAACCGCTGGTTGGTACCGGCATTGAAGGCAAGGTGGCCCAGGATTCCGGCAGCTGCCTGATGTCCGAGGGTGAAGGCGAGGTCATGTACGTGGATGCGGATCGAGTCATCGTGGCCTATTCCGGAGATCTTTATCCGGAAGCCGGCGGAGTTCGCTTCTACGAACTGCAGAAATATCACAAGTCCAACCAGAACAGTTGCTTCGGTCAGAAGCCGCGCGTTCAGGTCGGAGACAAGGTCCGCAAGGGCATGGTCCTGGCTGACGGCCCGGCAATTTGTGATGGCGAACTGGCCCTTGGCAAGAACCTGCTCGTGGCGTTCATGCCCTGGTGCGGTTACAACTACGAGGACTCCATTCTCATCTCAGAGCGCGTGGTCAAGGAGGATGTCTACACCTCCATCCACATCGAGGAATTCGACGTCTTTGCCCGTGACACCAAGCTCGGGCCGGAAGAAGTGACCCGTGACATCCCGAACGTCGGCGAGGAAATGCTGCGCAACCTTGATGAGAGCGGCATCATTCGCATCGGCGCAAAGGTGAAACCCGACGACATCCTCGTCGGCAAGATCACCCCCAAGGGCGAGACGCAGCTGACGCCGGAGGAACGCCTTCTGCGGGCGATCTTCGGTGACAAGGCCCGGGATGTGAAGAATACGTCTCTCAAGGTCCCGCCGGGAATCGAGGGCACGGTCATCGACGTGAAGGTTTTCAACCGCCGGTCTGGGGACAAGGACGAACGCACCCGGCAGATCGAGAATTATGAACTCGAGCGCATCGATGTGCGCGAGCGTCAGCACGCTGCGGCCCTGACGGAAACCACGCGCCGCAAGATCTGGGAAATTTGCAAAGGCAAGAGCGTGGCCAAGACCATCATGGGCAAACGCAAGGGAGAAGTGCTTCTCGAAGCCAATCAGCCCATCAAGGAAGAGGTTTTTGCAGAGATTCCCCTCAAGAAGCTCGCTGGCGCCTTCGTCGGCAAGGACGTTAACGAGGGCGTGAAGGCGCAGCTCGACTATTTCGACCTGCAGCTCAAGTTCATCAAGGACGTTTACGAGAGCAAGCGCGGCAAAGTGACCGAAGGGGACGATCTGCCTCCCGGAGTGATCAAGATGGCCAAGGTTTATGTGGCCGTGAAGCGCAAGCTCAACGTCGGCGACAAAATGGCCGGCCGTCACGGCAACAAGGGTGTCGTTTCCAATATCCTGCCCGAAGAGGACATGCCTTTCTTCGCCGACGGGACACCCATGGACGTGGTGCTCAACCCGCTGGGCGTGCCTTCCCGTATGAATATCGGCCAGATCATGGAGACGCATCTTGGCTGGGCCGCAAAGACTCTGGGTCAGCAGATTGCTGCCATGGTCGAGCAGGGCGTGGCTCAGGTCCGCAGCGAGATCAAAGATATCTTCAATTCGCCTGAGACCTCGGCCCTTATCGACTCCATGACTGACGACGAGGTCATCGAGTCGGCCAAGGCCCTGAACAAGGGCATCGTCATGAAGACTCCGGTCTTTGACGGCGCCGACGAGAGCGAAATCTGGGGCCTGCTGAAACGGGCCGGGCTGCCAGAGGACGGCAAGGCGCTGCTCTTCGACGGCCGGACAGGTGTGCCCTTTCACAACAGGGTCACTGTCGGGTACATGTACTATCTGAAGCTCCACCACCTGGTTGACGAGAAGATTCACGCCCGTTCAACGGGTCCGTACTCTCTGGTCACCCAGCAGCCCCTCGGCGGCAAGGCCCAGTTCGGCGGACAGCGTCTGGGTGAAATGGAAGTCTGGGCACTTGAGGCCTATGGCGCCGCCTACCTGTTGCAGGAGTTTTTGACAGTCAAGTCCGATGACGTGAACGGTCGCGTGAAAATGTATGAAAAGATTGTGAAGGGATCCAATTTCCTCGAAAGCGGTATGCCCGAATCATTCAACGTTTTGGTCAAGGAAATGATGGCGTTGGGTCTTGAAGTCACCCTCGTGGAAGACGACAAGAAGCGTCCGCGGAAGAGATAAGCGGTCAGCGCCAAGGACATTTTACTTCGACCATAGCAAGAGGAATATACAATGAGTCTTGATGACCTTTTTACGCAACGGGGCAGTGCGACAAGCTCTTTCAACAGCCAAAACCTGAAGGCGATCGGCATCAGCGTCGCTTCTCCGGAAAAGATTCGGGAATGGTCTTTCGGCGAGGTCAAGAAGCCCGAGACGATTAACTACCGTACGTTCAAGCCGGAACGGGATGGCCTTTTCTGTGCCAAGATTTTCGGGCCGGTGAAAGACTACGAGTGCAATTGCGGAAAGTACAAGCGCATGAAGCACCGCGGCATCGTCTGCGAAAAGTGCGGTGTCGAAGTCATTGCCTCCAAGGTTCGCCGGGAGCGCATGGGGCATATCGAGCTTGCCGCCCCTGTGGCTCACATCTGGTTCCTGAAGTCGCTTCCGTCAAAAATCGGAACTCTTCTGGATATGACCATGGCTGATCTGGAGAAGGTGCTGTACTTCGATTCCTATATCATCCTTGATCCGGGTGAGACGACACTGCAGAAAAAGCAGGTCATATCCGAGGAGCAGTATTTTCAGATTCTCGATCACTATAGCGAGAATGCGATCACCGTTGGCATGGGTGCAGAATCCATCAAGATTCTGCTGCAGGAGATCGATCTGGCAAGCCTGCGCGTTGAACTTCGCGAGGAATCCCAGTCCACCCGCTCCCAGACCAAGAAAAAGAAGCTGGCCAAACGACTGAAGATCGTCGAGGCGTTCCTGGAGTCCGGGAACAAGCCCGAATGGATGGTCATGGACGTGATCCCGATTATCCCTCCCGAGTTGCGCCCCCTGGTGCCTCTCGACGGCGGGCGTTTCGCCACTTCCGATCTGAACGATCTGTACCGTCGAGTCATTAACCGGAATAACCGACTGAAGCGGCTTCTCGAGCTCGGTGCCCCGGACATCATCATTCGTAACGAAAAGCGGATGCTGCAGGAGTCCGTGGACGCGTTGTTCGACAACGGCCGCCGCGGCAGAGCCATTACCGGCACGAACGGCCGCCCTCTGAAATCCTTGTCGGACATGATCAAGGGCAAGCAGGGCCGTTTCCGCCAGAACCTGCTTGGTAAACGCGTGGACTACTCCGGTCGTTCCGTGATCGTGGTCGGCCCGTACCTCAAGCTCCACCAGTGCGGTCTGCCCAAGAAGATGGCTTTGGAGCTGTTCAAGCCGTTCATCTATTCCAAGCTTGAGGAGCGAGGGTACGCCAGCACCATCAAGAGCGCGAAGAAGATGGTTGAGCGTGAAGAGGTCGCGGTGTGGGATATCCTCGAAGAAGTCGTGCGGGAATATCCCATCCTGCTGAACCGTGCACCTACACTGCACCGGCTCGGCATTCAGGCCTTCGAGCCCATCCTGGTGGAAGGCAAAGCGATCCGTCTGCATCCGCTGGTCTGTACGGCCTTCAACGCCGACTTTGACGGTGACCAGATGGCCGTGCACGTTCCGCTTTCCGTGGAAGCACAGATAGAGTGCCGGGTGCTCATGATGTCCACCAACAACATCCTGTCCCCCGCCAACGGTTCGCCCATTATCGTTCCGTCCCAGGATATCGTTCTGGGCTTGTACTTCCTGACAGTCGAACGCCCCTTCGAGAGGGGCGAGGGAATGATTTTCGCCGATCCCGACGAGGTCATCTGCGCCTTCGACGCAGGGCATGTTGAACTGCATGCGCGCATCAAGGTGCGCATCGACGGGGAACTGGTCAGCACGACTCCCGGCCGCATCATCATCCGCGAGATCGTGCCGGCGGAGGTGCCCTTTGATGTTTACAACCGCGAAATGAGCAAGAAGGTCATCGGCCGACTCGTGGGCGAGGCTTACCGCCTTGCAGGCACCAAGGCTACGGTCATTCTGTGCGATAAGCTCAAGGACCTCGGTTTCGAGTATTCGACCCAGGCGGGCATCACGGTCGGCGTCAAGGACCTGACCATTCCGCCGGCCAAGTCGACTATCCTCGACAGGTCTCATACCGAAGTGGCCGACATCGAGCAGCAGTACCGTGAAGGCATCATCACCCGCACGGAAAAATACAACAAGGTGGTCGACGTCTGGACCAAGGCGACCAACGACGTGGCCGACGCCATGATGCGCGAATTGAAATACGATACGGTGCCGAACCCGCGTAGCGGCGAATCGGCCCAGAAAGATCATGCCCTTCGCTGGCATGTGTCGTCTGCTGCGGAAGAACGCTGCAACAGCTTCAACTCGGTCTTCATGATGGCCAACTCCGGTGCGCGTGGTAACCAGGATCAGATGCGCCAGTTGGCCGGTATGCGTGGTCTGATGGCCAAGCCTTCGGGTGAAATCATCGAGACGCCCATTACGTCGTCTTTCCGCGAGGGCCTGACCATTCTGCAGTACTTCACCTCAACACACGGTGCACGCAAAGGTCTGGCCGACACGGCGCTCAAAACCGCCAACTCGGGCTATCTGACCCGCCGTCTTGTCGATGTTGTACAGGATGTCATCGTCAGCGAGCACGATTGCAAGACCGTGGACGGGATCGAACTCTCGCATGTGACCAAGAGCGGTGAGATCACCGTACGTCTGAGCGAACGAGTTCTTGGTCGTGTGGCCATGTACGATGTCGTTGATCCGGATACGGGCGAGATCTTCATCCCGGCCAACACCATGATCAGCGAGGAGTACGTTGCGGAGATCGAGCGCCGCGGCATCGCGACCATCACCATTCGCTCGGCCCTGACCTGCAAGGCCAAGCATGGCGTGTGCGCCCTGTGCTATGGGCGCGATCTTGCACGCGGGCATCTGGTCAACGTCGGCGAGGCCGTGGGTATCATCGCCGCCCAGTCCATCGGTGAGCCTGGCACTCAGTTGACCATGAGAACATTCCACATCGGTGGCACGGCTTCCAAGGAAATCGAGCAGAGCCGCTACGAGGCCATGAACAAGGGCCGTATCGTTCTGTCCCGGGTGCGCACGGTCACCAACAGCCGTGGTGAGAGGATGGTACTCGGCAAGAGTGGCCAGCTTCGCATCGTGGACGATCAGGGGGTCGAGCGCGAGAAGTATGCACTGCCTTCGGGCGCCAAGCTGTACTTCGAGAACGGGGCAGAAGTGAAGAAGGGCGAACGGCTGGCCGAATGGGATCCTTTCAACGAACCGTTTGTGACGGATGTCGAGGGTGTCGTTCACTTCACTGACATCATCGAAGGCCGTACCGCTCAGGAACGTATCGACGAAGCCACAGGCAAGTCGACTCTGACGGTCATCGAGTTCCGCTCGTCGAGCTTCCGTCCGGGCATCTCCATCTGTGACGAGAATGGCGTCTGCAAGACGAAGCCTGACACGGGCACGCAGGCCTCCTACACACTGCCAGTGGGCGCCATCGTCATGGTCAATGACGGCGACGTGGTCAGGCCCGGCGACATCATCGCTCGTAAGCCGCGTGAAACCATGAAGACCAAGGACATCGTCGGCGGTCTGCCGCGTGTCGCCGAACTGTTCGAGGTCCGCAAGCCTAAGGACCAGGCCATCCTGTCCGAAATCGACGGTATCGTCAGTTTCGGTCCTGATTCCAAGGGCAAGCGCAAGCTCATCGTCGAGCCCGAAGTGGGCGAAGCTCGCGTGTACCTGATTCCCAAGGGCAAGCACATCAGTGTCGGCGAAGGCGATTTTGTCGAGAGTGGTGAACTGCTGACCGAAGGCACGCCGGACCTGCACGATCTGCTGAAGATCAAAGGCGAGAAATATCTCGCTTTCTACCTGGTTGACGGCGTCCAGGACGTGTATCGGTTCCAGGGTGTTTACATCAACGACAAGCATATTGAAATCATCGTCCGCCAGATGCTCAAGAAGCTCTCTATTATTGATCCCGGAGAAACCGGTTTCCTTATGGGCGAGCAGGTGGACAAGATGAGATTCGTGAGCACCAACGCCAAATGCGTAGCTACTGGCCTGCAGCCTGCCGTAGCTGAACCGCTGGTCCTCGGCATCACGCAGGCGTCTCTGTCCACGGAGTCCTTCATCTCGGCCGCGTCCTTCCAGGAGACGACCAAGGTGCTGACCGAATCCGCCCTGATCGGCAAGAAGGACTACCTCTACGGACTGAAGGAAAACGTCATTGTCGGCAGGCTGGTGAATGCCGGAACTGGCTTCAGGTCATATATTGAAAATGACATTATTGTCCCGGACCAGCCTGAAAGCCCTGACAAGTTCCTGGAAGATCTGGAGAAAGATCCGTTTTTTCTGGGACAGTAAGTTTGTTCTGATCTGAGAGTTGAGTTGACAAGGGGAGGGGAGTTCAATTATGAACCCCCTTCTCAAAATGTTTATTCATGGAGTTTGAAATGCCCACTATTAATCAGTTGGTCCGCAAAGCGCGGGTCATCCAGGTGAAAGGCAAAAAAAGAGCCGCGCTGCAGGAATGTCCCCAGCGTCGGGGAGTTTGCGTGCGCGTGTACACTACGACGCCCAAGAAGCCGAACTCCGCTCTTCGGAAGGTCGCGAGAGTGCGGCTGACCAATGGAATCGAAGTGACATCGTACATTCCCGGTGAAGGGCACAACCTTCAGGAGCATTCCGTGGTCATGATCCGCGGCGGCCGAGTCAAGGATTTGCCTGGTGTCCGCTACACGATTATCAGAGGTACGTTGGACGCGGCCGGTGTTCAGGATCGCCGGAAGAGCCGCTCCAAGTACGGAGCCAAACGTCCTAAATAGGTACAAGGAGATTGACGTATGCCTCGCAAGGGACCCACGCCGAAGCGTGAAGTGCTGCCAGATCCGAAATACGGAAGCCGGGTAGTCGCAAAGTTTGTGAACCAGATGATGTATGACGGCAAGAAAAGTGTTGCCGAAAAAATATTCTATGACGCCATTGAAGAGCTTGGGAAGCGCACTGACAGCGAACCCCTGAAGGCCTTCGAGCAGGTCATCGAGAAGGTTAAGCCGCAGATGGAAGTGAAATCCCGTCGAGTCGGCGGCGCCACGTACCAGGTCCCGATGGAAGTCCGTCCGGCGCGTCAGGAAGCCCTGGCCATCCGCTGGTTGGTCAACTACTCCCGCACTCGCGGCGAAAAGGGCATGGTCCTGCGTTTGGCAGCTGAATTCCTTGATGCTTTTAACGATCGCGGTGGTGCCATCAAGAAGCGTGAGGACACCCATAGAATGGCCGAAGCCAACAAGGCCTTCGCGCATTACCGCTGGTAAAGAGGTTCTTTTCGTGTCTAAACGAGTCCCAATAGAAAAGCAGCGCAACATCGGTATCATGGCCCACATTGATGCGGGCAAGACCACGACTACCGAGCGTATTCTTTATTATACCGGCGTCTCCCACAAGATTGGCGAGGTGCATGACGGTCAGGCGACCATGGACTGGATGGAGCAGGAGCAGGAGCGTGGCATCACGATCACCTCCGCCGCTACGACCTGTCACTGGCGCGATTTCCGTGTCAACATCATCGACACGCCCGGGCACGTGGATTTCACCGTCGAGGTGGAGCGTTCCCTGCGCGTCCTCGACGGTGCCGTCGCAGTGTTTTGCGCCGTTGGCGGAGTAGAGCCCCAGTCCGAGACAGTCTGGCGTCAGGCGGACAGATATCATGTCCCCCGTATCGCTTTTGTCAACAAGATGGACCGCTCGGGCGCTGATTTCTACCGAGTCGTCGACATGATCAAGGATCGTCTCAAGGCCAAGCCTGTGCCGTTGCACTTGCCAATCGGGTCTGAGGAAAACTTTCAGGGTCAGATCGACCTCGTACGCAAGGTGGCTCTCTATTACGACGAAGCTTCCAAAGGCGAGACCATCGACGAGCGTGAGATTCCCGCCGACATGGAAGAGTTGGTCGACGAATGGCGCATGAACCTTGTGGAGGCCATCGCGGAGGAAGACGAAACCCTCCTCGAGAAGTACCTGGGCGGTGAAGAGCTGCAACCGGAAGAGATCATGGCCGGCATCCGTTCGGCCACTATCGGCATGAAGATCTGCCCGGTCATTTGCGGTTCGGCTTTCAAAAACAAGGGCGTCCAGGCGCTGCTCGATTGCGTGGTGGACTATCTGCCCTCGCCGATTGACATCCCGCCCATGACCGGTACCGACCCCGACACGGGGAAGGAGATCGTCTGCGAGTGCTCCGACGAGCTCCCCCTGAGCGCTTTGGCGTTCAAGCTCATGGCCGACCCGTTTATCGGCCACCTGACATTCCTGCGTATCTATTCCGGTGTGCTTGAGACGGGTTGTACCGTTCTCAATGCCGCTTCCGGCAAGAAAGAGCGTGTGGGGCGTCTGCTGAAGATGCATGCCAACAAGCGTGAAGACATCAAGGAAGCCCACGCCGGCGATATCGTCGCCGCAGTCGGCTTGAAGCAGACCGGCACGGGTGAGACGTTGTGCGACCTGAAGCATCCAGTGCTTCTCGAGTCCATGGATTTCCCAGAGCCCGTTATTGAAGTCGCCATTGAGCCCAAGACGAAGACCGACCGTGACGCTCTCAGTCAGGCCCTGGGCAAACTGGTCAAGGAAGATCCGTCTTTCAGGGTCAAGACCAACGAAGAAACGGGTCAGACGCTTATCGCCGGCATGGGCGAACTGCACTTGGAGATCATTGTTGATCGCCTTACCCGCGAATTCAAGGTCGACGCGAATGTGGGCCAGCCGCAGGTTGCCTACCGCGAGACCATCTCCAAGCCGAGCGAAAAGGATCTCAAGTACGCCAAGCAGTCTGGTGGCCGTGGCCAGTTCGGTCACGTTGTCATCAAGGTTACGCCACAGGAGCCCGGCGCTGGGTACGAATTTGTGAACGGCATTGTCGGCGGTGTCATTCCCAAGGAATATATTCCCGCTGTCGACAAGGGTATTCGTGACGCGTTGCTCAATGGCGTTATGGCCGGTTTCCCGATGGTCGACATCAAGGTCGAGCTGATTCACGGTTCCTACCATGAAGTCGACTCTTCCGAGCAGGCGTTCTATATTGCCGGTTCCATGGCCGTGAAGGAGGCCTGCCATAAGGCCGCTCCTGTTCTTCTGGAGCCCATCATGTTCGTGGAGGTTCTGACGCCCGATGACTACATGGGCGACGTCATGGGTGACCTCAACGGCCGTCGCGGTCGAATCGTCAGCCTCGAAATGCGGCACGGGATGCAGATCATCCGCGCTAACGTGCCGTTGAGCAGCATGTTTGGTTATGCGACGGACCTGCGTTCAAAGACCCAGGGACGGGCGACATACACCATGTTGTTTGATCACTACGATCGCGTACCCGCAAGTCTTGCCGAAGAATTGACCAAGAAATGAGAATGGAGATGAAAAATGGCCAAGCAGAAATTTGAAAGAAAGAAGCCGCACGTCAATATTGGCACCATTGGTCACATTGACCACGGCAAGACGACCCTGACCGCGGCGATCACCAAGATCGCGAGCCTCA
>CALMTS010000267.1 GCA_937872685.1 uncultured Desulfomicrobium sp. | reverse complement strand
GTGGAAGAGGACGAACGGACCCTGTTCCGCCAGGTGGTCTGCGAGGGCCAGGAACACGGCGTCATCGTGGTCGAGCATGTCGGCGGCAAACAGGCCGTCATGCCCGGCACCTTCCTGGGCCGGGTCGTGGCCGTGGCCCGCGACCGCTGCCATCTGGACGAGGATATCCGCCTGGGCATCGAGCAGCTCAACGAATCCATCCGCAAACAAGAAACTTCGGCAAACGCCAAGGAGGACAAAGCATGAACGCCTTGGACACGTTCACATCGGAATTCTTCGCCACGCTCTGGACCCGGACACAGGACGGCGACGCGCCCGAAACAGATCGGGCCGCCCTGCAGCCCCTTGTGGACGAAGCGCGCTCGGCGGACCGCACGGGCCCCATCGTCGCCCTCTTCGCGGCCCTGGAAAGCCTGCACGCCGATAAAGGCTGGACACCGGACCAGCTCGGCCTCTCCCGTCCGGAACTGGAAGAGATGGCCGCCAGGCACGAGCGGATCGACGAACACCGGGTCACCGTGGGCGGGCGCGTCGGCAGGGCACGGCCCATCGTGCGCGCGGCCCGCAGCCGGGTCGCCGAATATCTCGAACGCCATCCCGTGGAGGCCCCCAGCGGCATCGAGATGTGGGACGCCATTCGCGAGAACCAGGAACGCATCAAGAAAATCCTGGGCATGACCGAGGCCGACTGGAACTCCTTTTCCGGCCAGTTGCGGCACGCCATCGAGGACGTGGAGACCCTGGCCAGGGTCGTGGATCTGCCCGCCAAGGCCGTGGAAGACGTGTTGCGCGTCACGAAGACGTACCGCATGCGCCTGACCCCCTACTACGCGAGCCTCATCCTGCCCGGCCGCGTCAACGACCCTGTCCTGCTGCAGTCCGTACCCACCGGCGAGATGGTCGACAACGCAGGCGTCGAAATCCCGCCCGTGGCCGCGGACCACTCCCCGGCCAGGCTCATCGACCAGTTCTATCCCCGGGTGGTGACCATCAAGGCCACCAACATGTGCGCCATGTACTGCACCCACTGCCTGCGCATCGCCCACATCGGCGCCAAGGACCGCCTCTACGGGCGCGAGGCCTACGCCGAGGCCCTGGACTACATCCGCGCCAACACCGAGATCCGCGACGTGCTGGTCACGGGCGGCGACAGCCTGGTCCTGCCCAACTCCATGCTGGAGTGGCTGCTGGGAGAACTCGACGCCATCGGCCACGTACGCATGAAGCGCCTGGGCACCCGCATCCCCGTGACCACCCCCCAGCGCATCGACAGCGAACTGCTCGATATCCTGGAGGCCAGCAACGACAGGAAGCCGTTGCGCGTGGTCACGCAGATCAACACGGCCCAGGAGATCACGCCGGTCTCCCGGGCGGCTTTCCAGGCGTTGTCCAAACGCGTCGCCGCGGTCATGAACCAGGCCGTGCTCCTGAAGGGCATCAACGACACCCGCGTGAAGATGTGGAAGCTGTGCGAAACCATCCAGGAAGCCTACGTGCGGCCCTACTACATATTCAACTGCAGTTACCGAAACCCGCAGTTCAGGCACCTGCGCGTGCCCGTGGCCGTGGGACAGGACATCGTCGAGAGCATGTACGGAAACATCTCCGGCGACGCCATCCCGCGCTACATCGCCACGGCCGGGGGCAAGATCCCGCTGCACCGGACCAACGTCCTGGCCCACGAGGAAGGTTTCGTGCGCATGCGCAAGCCCTGGAGCGGCGAGGAGGTCAGCTACCCCGACCCCACGGCCGGCGACTACGCAGATCAGGACTTCGGTTTCGCCAGGTACGGAAAATGACGCAGCCGCTGCACGAACGGATCGAGGCCTTCATGGCACCCCGCCGGGCCGAGCCCCTGGAACTGCTGGCGCGGCTGGTGGCAATCCAGAGCGGCAGCCGCAACAAGGCAGGCCTGGACCGCATGGCCGATGAAATGGCGCTGGTCCTCGGACAGATTCTGCCCGAGACCCGCATCCTGCCCTTCGAGGGCTGCGGCAATATGGTCCAGGCCATGACACGGCCCGCGGCCCGGGGGGAAAAGGGCATCGTCCTGGTCGGACACATGGATACGGTCTTCCCTGCGGACACGGCCTTTACGGATTACAGGGAAGACGAAACGCGCTGCTTCGGCCCCGGCGTCTATGACATGAAAGGCGGGCTGGTCGTCGCCGTGTACGCCCTCAAGGCCCTGGAGCACCTGGGATTGCTGGCGGACATGCCCGTCACCGTGCTGTGCAACTCCGACGAGGAGATCGGCTCGCCCGTTTCAAGACCTTGGATCGAGGAACAGGCCCGCGGCGCCCTGGCCGCCCTGGTCTTCGAGGGGGGCGGGACGAACCGCGACGTGGTCACCGGCCGCAAGGGCCGGCTCGGCCTGCGCCTGACGGTCCGCGGCCGGGCCGGGCATGCGGCCAAGGGGGGCCCGAAGGCCAGCGCCATCCTGGAACTGGCCCACAAGATCATCGCCCTGGAAGACCTCAACGGCGTGGCCGGGGCCACCCTGAACGTCGGGCAGGTCTCCGGCGGCATCGGCCCGAATACGGTGCCCGATCTTGCCTCGGCGGAACTCGACATCCGCTTCCCGGACCAGCGGGCGCAGGCGCTCATCGAAGAGGCCGCCGCGGAATTGACGGCCCGCATGACCATTCCGGGCACTACCGCCGAGCTGTCCCCCACTTCCGGACGCCCCGCCATGCCGCAGTCCGACGGCAACCGGCGTCTCTACGCCATCATTCGCGATCAGGCGCGCCTGTTCGGCTACGACCTCCCAGAGGAACTTCGCTCCGGCGTGTCCGACGCCAACTTCATCGGAGCCCTCGGCGTACCCGTCCTGGACGGTCTGGGTCCCGTGGGCGACCTGGACCACAGCGAACTGGAATTTATTCTCAAAAACTCCATATTCGAACGGATCGCACTCACGGCGGGGACCATTGCAGAGATCTGGAATCACGAAAGAAGGTTGTGATTTTTCTCCGGCATCACAATTTGACAGAGCGAATGTTCTTCAGCATAGATGGTTGACACCATTGTGGAGTTTTTGTCCCGAGTCGTAACAATTCATTCAGATGGAGGTGTGAAGATGCTTGGAAGAAAATGGTTCATCGCCTTGGTTGCAGCCCTGGGCCTGCTCGTATCCGTGCCGGCCATGGCCAAACAGGATGTCCTCTTCGGCGGGGCTTCCATCACAGGCGTGTACTACCAGGTGGCCCTGCAGATCAGCAACATGATGAACAAGCACGCGGCCGACAAGTACAACTACATCGGCCGGCCTACGGGCGGTTCGGTCTTCAACATCAACGCCATCGACCGCGGCGCCTTCGACTTCGCCGTCGCCCAGTCCGACCGCAACTTCCAGGGCTTCAACGGCGTCGCCGACTGGGAAGGCAAACCCGTAAAAGGCCTGCGCAGCGTCTTCAGCATGCATCCCGAGACCGTCCTGCTGGTCACCCGCAAGGACGCCGGCATCAAGACCGTGGCCGACCTGAAAGGCAAGCGCGTCAACATCGGCAACCCTGGTTCCGGCCAGCGCGGCAATGCCGAAGACGTTCTGAAGCTGTATGGCCTTGACTACAACAAGGATTTCAGCGCCGAGGCCCTGCAGCAGGCAGAAGCCTCCCGCGCCCTGGTGGACCAGAAGATCGACGCCTTCTTCTTCACCGTCGGCAACCCCAGCGCAGCCATCGAAGAGCCGGCCCAGTCCGTCGATCTGGACATCGTGGCCATCAACTCCGACGCCATCAAGAAATTCGTGGCCGAGCACCCCTACTACATCATGACCAAGATCCCCGCCGGCACCTACAAGGGTGTCGACAAGGACGTCGAAACCTACGCCGTGACCGCCACCGTGGTCACCAACGAAGCCGTGTCCGAAGAAGTGGTCTATGACATGGTCAAGACCGTGTTCGACAACCTCGACGAACTCAAAGCCTCCCACGCGGCCTTCCGCAACCTCAATCCCAAGGAAATGCTCGGCGGCCTCTCCGCGCCCCTGCATCCCGGAGCTGTCAAGTACTACAAGGAAAAAGGTTGGATGTAGCCTCATCATGACAAAGGGGCCCCCGGGCCCCTTTGTTTTTTTCAAAAGGAGCCCGGTTCTCCTTTCGCACTTTTCAGACGCAAGGATCTTGTGATGGCAGAACACGAAACTCCCAGGCGCGATCCCGCCGGCCCCGCTTCCGAACCCGCATCCGGCTTGAAGCAGGCGGCCGAGGACCTCGTGGCCATGGTCGAGGCCGGAGCCAGGGAACCCTCGAACTTTTTCGCGTCAGGGGTGATCACACTCCTGTGCCTGTGCTGGTCCGGATACCAGCTTTTCCTGGCCTACCAGCCCATTGATTCGCACATCGCCCGGGCCTGGCATCTGGCCTTCGCCGTTTGTCTGGCCTTCCTGGCCTATCCGGCCTACAAGCAGCACAGCCCGCCCATGTGGGTGAACTGGACCCAGAAGGTCCTCCCCAACTTCGCCAGGCGCTCCATCCGCACATACATCCCCTACTACGACATGGTGCTGGCTGTCCTGGCCTCGGCGGGCGCGCTGTACATCTGGTGGGATTACGACCAGCTGATCAACCGCCAGGGTTTGCCCAACCAGATGGACATCTGGATGGGCATCATCCTCATCGTGCTCCTGCTGGAGGCGGCGCGACGCTCCCTGGGACCGGCCCTGACCATCCTGGGCGCCATCTTCATGGCCTACACGATCCTCGGCCCCTATCTGCCCGAAGTGCTGCGGCATCGCGGCGTGCCCCTGGATTTCATCATCAGCGACATGTACCTGACCACCACGGGCATCTTCGGCGTACCCTTGGGCGTATCCACGGATTTCGTCTTTCTCTTCGTGCTCTTCGGAGCGCTTCTGGACCGGGCCGGCGGCGGCAAGTACTTCATCGACGTGGCCTTCTCGGCCCTCGGCACCTACCGCGGCGGCCCGGCCAAGGCTGCGGTCCTGGCCTCAGGCCTGACCGGCCTCGTCTCCGGCTCGTCCATCGCCAACACCGTGACCACCGGCACCTTCACCATCCCGCTCATGAAGAAGGTGGGATTCCCGGCGTACAAGGCCGCGGCCGTCGAAGTCGCCGCCTCCACCAACGGGCAGCTCATGCCCCCGGTCATGGGCGCGGCCGCCTTCATCATGGCGGAGATCATCGGCATTCCCTATCTGGACGTGGTCCGGGCGGCTTTTTTGCCGGCCATCATCTCGTACCTGGCGCTCTTCTGGGTCGTGCACATCGAAGCCATGAAGATGGGCATCAAGGCCATCCCACGGGACCAGCTCCCGCGCTTCGGCCACACCCTGGTGCGCGGCTGCCACTTCATCCTCCCCTTGGCCGTGCTCATCTACTTTCTCGTTGTCCTGCGCAGATCGCCCGTGACGTCGGCCCTGCTGGCCATCGAAAGCCTGACGGTCATCATGCTCGTCCAGCGTCCGATCATCGCCTACCTGACCATGCTCGCCCATCGCCGCGCCGGCACGCTGTCGGAGGACGCCGACATGCCCGGCTTCCTCGCCAAGGCGGCCTGGCAGGGCGTCCTGGACATCTGGAACGGGCTCATCATGGGCGCGCGCAACATGATCTCCGTCGGCGTGGCCACGGCCACGGCCGGAATCATCGTCGGCGTGGTGACCATCACCGGCCTGGTGGGGCGGTTCATCACCCTCATCGACACCATCTCCATGGGCAACGTGGGGCTCATGCTCCTCTTCACGGCCGTGACCAGCCTCATCCTGGGCATGGGCATGCCCACCACGGCCAACTACATCATCATGGCCACGCTGACGGCGCCGGTCATCGTACAGCTCGGTGCCGACGCAGGTCTGGTCTTCCCGCTCATCGCCGCGCACCTCTTCGTCTTCTACTTCGGCATCCTGGCCGACGACACTCCCCCGGTAGGCCTGGCCGCCTACGCGGCGGCGGCCATCGCCCGCTCCGACCCAATCAAGACCGGTGTGCAGGGGTTTTCCTACGACCTGCGCACCGCTATCCTCCCGTTCATCTTCCTCTTCAACACCGATCTCCTCATGATCGCGGGGGTGGCTGACAACGGGGACATCATCTGGCTGAACGACTACCTGCACATCGCCTGGATCGCCATTGCGGGCATTCTGTCCATGTTCGCCTTCGCGTCGGCCCTGCAGGGCTGGCTCGTCAAGGCGTGCAACTGGGTGGAACGCCTGGCCCTGCTCGCAATCAGCGCCACGACCTTCCGTCCGGGGGCGTTCGCGCCGTACCTCCCCTTCGACAGGCTCGGCATGCAGATCCTGGGAGTTTGTTGCTTCATCCTGATGGTTGCATGGCAGATGGCCTATGTCAGGAGGACAGGATCCAGGGACAGGCATAAGCTCAAACTCTAAGTGAAGGCAGGGAAAACATGTATAAACGCATTCTCGTTCCCATTGACTTACAGGAATCTGATGACCGTGCCAGATGCATGGGTCTGGAAAGGGCAATTGAGCTATGCAGGCTGTATAAGGCCAAGCTGTATATCCTGACTGTTGTCCCGGACATGGGCATGCCCATTGTCGCAAACTACTTCCCTCCGGACGCAGGCGATCAAATCGTCAGCGATGCGGAGCAAATGCTGCACGAAATGGTCGGTGTATTCATCCCTGACGACATAGAAGTTAAGTACATGGTCGCTCAAGGGTCGATTTACAGAAGAATTCTGCGCATGGCGGAAAAAATCGGCTCCGATCTGATCGTCATGCCGGCCCACCGTCTGAAGCTGCAGGACTACCTCCTGGGCACCAATACCGCCAAGGTGGTCCGGCATGCGCAGTGTTCCGTGCTTGTCGTCCGGTACGATTCCGAGGAGTCCTGCGCCATCTTCGATCATTAGGGCGCCGGCTCCGGCGGCCCTCACGTATCCGTTCGTTCCACTTCGGGCGGGGAAGTTCGCTTCCCCGCCCTTTACATCCGGCCTCGCACCCTTCAAGATGACTTTTTTTGAAGGATGCACATGAAACACACCGTCATCGTCATCGGCGGAGGCCCGTCAGGCCTTCTGGCCGCAGCCACAGCCGCCTCCCGGGGCGCTTCCGTGACTCTGCTCGAACGCATGGACCGCCCCGGCCGCAAGCTCAGAATCTGCGGGAAGGGCCGTGGCAATATCGGCAACACCGCGCCCCTGGACGAATTTTTGACCCATTTCGGCAAGAATTTCCGATTCCTGCGCCCGGCCCTGGCCCACTTTTTCACACCCGACACCATCGACCTGCTCGAGAGCCTGGGCGTCCCGACCAAGGAGGAGCGCGGCGGCCGTCTCTTTCCCGTGAGCGACAGCGCCCAGGATCTCGTTGATGCGTTCGTGCGCCACGCCCGCACCAGCGGAGCGACCATCCGCACGGGGTGCCGGGTGAGCGACATCCGCCGCCTGGCCGAAGGATTCGAGATTACGTCAGGCCCCCACACCCTCAAGGCGGACAGGGTCATTCTGGCCACAGGCGGGGCGTCCTACCCGGCCACCGGATCCACCGGCGACGGCTACGATCTGGCCAGAAGGCTGGGACACGGGATCACCACCATCACTCCGGCCCTCATCCCGCTGGTCACGGCGGGTGACGCCGCGGGCAGGATGCAGGGGCTGTCCCTCAAAAACGTCCGCGCCGAACTGCGGGTGGACGGCAAGAAGGCCGGGGAACAGATGGGAGAGATGCTCTTCACCCATTTCGGACTGTCCGGCCCCATCATTCTGACCCTGAGCAAAGCCGCAGTACAGGCCGTCGACCAGGGCAAAAAGACCGAGATCTTCATCGATCTCAAGCCCGCCCTGGACCCGGCCAAGCTCGATGCCCGGCTGCTGCGGGACCTGGGCGAACACGGCAAGATGCACGTGGAGAATCTGCTGCGTGGGCTCATGCCGCCCAAACTCATCCCCATCTGTCTGGAGCAGACCGGCCTGGCCGGGGACAAGGCCGCACATCAGGTCTCCGCCGAGGAGCGCAAGCGCCTGCGCCTGTGGCTCAAGGAGCTGCGCTTCACGGTCAGCGGGTACCGCCCTCTGCGCGAGGCCATCGTCACGGCCGGCGGAGTGAGCCTGACGGAGGTCAACCCCAAGACCATGCAATCCCGCATCTGCCCCGGCCTCTTCCTGGCCGGCGAAGTCCTGGACATGGACGCCGACACGGGAGGTTTCAACCTTCAGGCGGCCCTTTCCACGGGTCATCTGGCCGGACTAAGCGCCGCAACTGCGCCTTGAGCTTGCACGCTCCCGGGTGTTGGGCTACGAAGTTCCGTAACGCGCATTCCCCAAGGAGCAGCACATGATGGACTTCAAGATTCCCGCACCGGGCGACCCGGCCCCCGCCTTCTGCCTGCGGAACGCATCCGACTCGGAGGTCCGCCTGGAAGACCACCGGGGCAAGTGGGTGATCCTTTATTTCTATCCCAAGGACAACACGCCCGGATGTACGGTGGAGGCTCAGGAATTCTCCGCCCTCAAGGGCGAGTTCTCGGCCCTGAACGCCGTGGTCCTGGGCATGAGCCCGGATTCGGTCAGATCGCACCAGAACTTCACCGGCAAGCACGAACTGCAGGTGGACCTGCTCAGCGATCCGGGACACGAGATTCTGGAACGCTTCGGAGCCTGGCGGCTGAAAAAGAACTACGGCAAGGAGTACATGGGCGTGGCCCGCTCGACCTTCCTTATCGACCCGGACGGAGTGATTCGCCACGCCTGGCCCGACGTCAAGGCCGCAGGCCACGCCGCAGAGGTGTTGGCCAAGCTGAAGGAACTGGCCTGAACGCCTCGTCATGACGCGCAATCCGAACACCCTGCTGGCTGAAATGCGCGACCTCATCGCCGCAGCGGATACCAGCGCGCGCCTTGGCGACACCCAGGCCTTGAGAAAAAACCTCAAGGCCCTGGGAGCCTGGATCAGGCAGCGGATTCTGCACGCCCCCTCGCCATCGGAACACGTGGTCCGGGAAAACGAGGATCTGCGCCACAGGCTCAAAATCTCCAAGGCTGGTTTCGACTCCATGGTGGCCTCCTATAAAGGCCTCCTCGACACCTTCGAGACGTTCCGTGGAACAATCGACCTTGTCCAGCATATCAAACGCCTGGAAGAGGTCCCCGCCACACTGGACTCCATCCGTAAGCTGCGCAACCTGCACACACTGCGTCTGACCCTGGACCGGGACATCTTCGGCGGGCGCATCCCTCCCGGAATCGGGCTGGCGTCCGCCAGGACCTTACGCGACCGGATCAGGCAGTTCTCGCCGACACCCCATGCGCCACGGCTCTTTCTGGGAGAGATCGGCCGGATCGAAAACCCCGGCTTTTTTCTGGGCATGGAGGAGGACCCGCCCGCTGGATCATGTTTCATCTTCGCCCTGGGGCACAAATACCAGCAGGGCAAGGTCATCGGCATCGTGGCGGCCTACGATCCCGACCCGGAGCGCTACGCCCCGGACAAGGCCACGGATTTCCTGGGCCACTTCTGCGACATTTTGGGCTGTACCCTGATCACGGCCCTGGAACACGCCCAACTCGAAGAACTGACGGTACGCGACGCCCTGACCGGAGTGAACAACCGCGCCTACCTGGAACGCCATGCTCCGCGCATCCTTGATTTCGCGACGCGCAAGGACCTCCCGGTGCACCTGCTCTTCATCGACCTGAACGGCTTCAAGGCCGTCAACGACACCCTCGGCCACGAAGCCGGCGACCTGGTGCTCGTGGGAGTGGCCCAAGCCATCCGGGCCATGGTCCGCAAGTACGACATCTTCGTACGCATGGGCGGCGACGAATTCGTCATCCTGCTTCCGGACACGGACGGGGACATGGCGGCAATCTTCACGCAACGCCTGCGCCAGACCCTGGCCGGCATCGATGTCTCGGCCCTGAGCGGGCTTGCCACGGAACTGAGCATTTCCGCATCCGTAGGCGTAAGCCGTCATCAGCCGGGACAATCCCTGGATGACCTGATCCGTTCCGCAGACCTGCGCATGTATGAAGAAAAAACCGCACCACGGGTCATCCCAACCCGCCCGCTCCCGCCCGAAATCAACATCCCGCCTCTCGCAGGCGAGGCAGGACAATGATCGAACTTGACATCCCCGGCTTCGGAAAACGGTCCCTGCGACACCTCGTCCTGGATTACAACGGCACCCTGGCCCTGGACGGACGCATCCAGCCAGGAGTCTTTTCCCGCCTGAGCCAGCTCAAATCCATCCTCGAAATCCACATCCTCACGGCTGACACCTTCGGCACCGTCCGCAGCACCTTCGGACAGGGCGGCTATACCGTGCACATCCTTCCGGCAGGCAATGAACGTTCGGCCAAAGCGGAGTATGTACGGGGCCTGGATGCCATGTCCTGCTCCTGCATGGGCAACGGCAACAACGACGCCACAATGCTGGAGGAAGCGGGGCTCTCCATTGCCGTGCTCCAGCCCGAAGGCGTGGCCATGGCCGCACTTTCTGCGGCCCACATTCTGGTCCCCGGCATCGAGGCCGGGCTGGATCTGCTGCTGCACACCGCCAGACTCAAGGCCACCCTGAGGTTTTAATCCCGCGCGATGTGTCATTTAGACACAACCCAATTCGAAATATTGATCAATCGTTATTAGTTGGATAGTGATTGTACTACATAATCCGTATTCCGTCTCCAAGGAGGGTGCGCTTTGAACACCAAGTCCATCAAATTCACGACCAAACTCTTTACAGGCATCCTCGCCATTCTGGTTCTGTCCATCGCCATCCTCATCACGATGACCAACATGCAGGTCCGGACAGGCCTCTTCGACCTGGGGCGGGACAACCTCGAAAACACCAGCAAGGCCGTGTACAACTCTCTTGTCGCCCAGAACTCCGTCCTCCTGGAAAAACTGCAGGGGGACATGATCCTTCTGGAAAGCGAACTGGAGCGGTACGGGTCCTTCAGCCAGGACCCGTCGTACCTGCTGGACAGGACCATCACGAATCAGGTCACGAAGGCCAAGGAAGACGTCAAGATGCCGCGTCTGCTCCTCGGCGGCACCGTGATGAACGGCAACACGGGGATCGTGGACAAAATCCAGATGATGACCGGGGGTGTGGCCACGATCTTCCAGGTGCTTGACGGCAAGCTCCTGCGCGTTTCCACGAATGTGCTCATCAACGGGACCGACCGCGCCGTGGACACGTACATCCCCTCGGACAGCCCCGTGTACAAGACCGTCATGAGCGGCGAAACCTATACGGGACGGGCATTTGTGGTCAACGACTGGTATGTCACCGCCTACAAGCCCATGTTCGATGCGGACGACAAGATCGTTGCGGTGATCTTCGTGGGGCGCAAGATCATATCGCCTCAGCTGCGCGACATGATCACGACCACCAAGGCCTCGGGTGTCGGTTATTTCTTCATCTACAACGCCAAGGGCCAGGTGCTCATCCACCCGACCCTCGAAGGGCAGAACATCTTTGAGCATGAAGGCATCGGAGAATTCTTCCGCAACCACAAGGACGGCTTTCTGGAATACACATGGGAGGGCAATAAAAAGCTGACCTATACCCAGTATTTCGAGCCTTGGGATTGGCATCTCGCCGTAGGCCTCAATGAAGACCAGATGGTGCGGGGCCTCGACAGGCAGATCGTGACCCGCAGCGTCCTCGTCGGCGCCGGGGTCATGGTGCTTGGCGTGCTCACCGCCCTGTTGCTGGTCCGCTCCATCGCCGGTCCCCTCAACGCCCTTGCCCGGCAGAGCCTCAAGGTGGCCGAGGGCGACTACACCATCACCTTCAGCCACGCGGCCAGGGATGCCATCGGGCACCTGTCCGACGCCATGAACACCATGGTCGTCAGAACCAAGGAGATGCTCGGGGAGATTACCTCCGCCACCCAGGCCCTGGCCACGGCGTCCACGCAACTTTCGAGCATCTCGACCCAGATGACCCACGGCTCGACGCAGACGGCTTCGATGGCCAATGCTGTCAGCAACGCCACTGGCGAGGTCACCGAAAACATGACCTCGGTGTCCGCGGCCATGGAACAGGCCTCGGTCAACATGAACACCGTTGCTGCTGCCGCCGAGGAGATGTCCGCCACCATCCAGGAAATCGCCCAGAATTCCGAACGGGCCAAGACGACGACCTCAAGCGCCGTGGTCAAAGCTCAGGAGGCCTCCGGAAGAGTCGACCAACTCGGCGAAGCCGCCAGGGAGATCAACGCCGTGACGGCAACCATCACGGCCATCTCCTCCCAGACCAACCTGCTGGCCCTGAACGCCACCATAGAGGCGGCACGAGCCGGCGAAGCCGGTCGCGGATTCGCCGTCGTGGCCAACGAGATCAAGGAACTGGCGCAGCAGACGGCCAAGGCCACGGAGGATATCCGAGACCGGATCGCCGGCATCCAGTCCGTGACCACCCAGACGGTCCATGACATCTCCGACATCACCGGCGTCATCGGAGAGATGAACGACATTGTCGGGACCATCGCCGCCGCCGTGGAGGAACAGTCCGTGACAACCCGCGACATCGCCGAAAACGTGGGGCAGGCCTCCATGGGCATCACGGAAATCAACTCCAACGTGGCCGCCAGTTCGGCCATGACCCGATCGGTCAGCCAGGACATCGAAAAAGTCCGCACGGCATCGGACGAGATGACCGCCAGCAGCCAGACCGTGCAATCCAGCGCGGCCGAGCTTTCACAGCTGGCCGATAGGTTGCGCGACCAGGTTTCGCGCTTCAAGATCTGAGTCCAGGACCTGCGGGGAAAGCGGCCTGAACGGACCGTTTTCCCCGCAGCGTCTCTTCCCTTCGGCCCTGCGAGGCCGCCCGAATCCCTCTCCTGCGTGAACCGCCGATAGCCACTTCCGCAAAATACTGCAAAAAAGTGTTTGACAAAGGCCAGTGCTCTCCATAGAAGCGTCTTCTCGTGTCGGGATGTAGCGCAGCCTGGTAGCGCACCTGAATGGGGTTCAGGGGGCCGGAGGTTCAAATCCTCTCATCCCGACCAGACACTAGCCCACATAGCTCAGTTGGCAGAGCGCGTCCTTGGTAAGGACGAGGTCAGCAGTTCAATCCTGCTTGTGGGCTCCAGATGACAAGCCGGTCT
>CALMTS010000266.1 GCA_937872685.1 uncultured Desulfomicrobium sp. | reverse complement strand
GGCGCAAGCGGCCGTGCCGTCGGTAGAGCCGTCGTCGACGACGATGCACTCCCAGTCCGCGAGACTCTGGCCGGCAACGCTGCGCAGCGTGTCCCCGATCCAGGGCGCCGCGTTGCGGGCGGGGATGGCGACCGTGATCAGCGGCGGCATGGCGGAACCCGTTTCGAGGCCGTGCGCATGGCCTGCCAGGCCAACAGCCGGCCCAGACTGAAACACAGGCGCCCGCCGGTCTCGATGAGCGCGTTCTGCCAGCGATAGCCGCCTGCGGCCAGTCTGCGCGCGGAGATGCAGGCCCCCCTGGCGGGAGAGATGAAGAGCTTCGTCAGGATGGCGCAGAGCATCCCGGCCGAGGTGTCGCCGGAGATCGTCTGCCACGCGGCGCCGGACCTGTACTGCATCTCCAGCTGCCTGCGGACGGTGTATTTCTCGGGCCTGGCGTAATGCCGCACGACAAGGTCCGGAACATACCCGACCACATGCCCCGCCGCCTTCATCCGGGCCTGGAGGTCGGTCTCCTCGCCGTAGGCGATCGCGTTGCCGCGCATGCCCAAGGCCGGGTCGAAACCTCCCAGCCCGAGGGCAATGTCCTTGCGCAGAACCATGTTGTTCCCGAAAACGAAGCTGCCTTCCGGCACGGCTGAAACATCGCGGATGTCCCGCAGCGATCCGCTTTCGTACTCGTCCAGGAACCAGGCGGGCAAAGGGTCGCGGCGCCAGGGCCTGACCGCCCCGCCGAAACAGGCGAAGCGCCCCTGCCGGCAGACGGGCAGGGCCACGGCGACGTAGTCGGGCGCGGCCAGGGAATCGTCGTCCAGGAAGCAGACCCACTGGGCCGCCGCCTGGCGCAGGGCGGTGTTCCTGGCATGGCTCAGGCCCAGGGTTGGTTCGAGCACATGCCTGAAATGGCGGAAGCGGGAGGAAAACCCCTGGGCGACGGCGGCCGTGCCGTCCGTGGAGGCGTTGTCGACGACCAGAACCTCGAATGCGTCCGTCCCCGCGGTCTGCCCGCTCAGGGCGTCCAGGGCCTGGGTGAGTAACCCGGAACGGTTGCGGGTACAGATGGCAACGGTCAGTTGCGGGCGATGGTCTGGCATTCCGCCTGCTCCAGCCTGATCATGTAGCGGGGAAGAACCTCGTGGACGCTTCCCGTCATGCGGATGGCGCCGTTTTCCATCCAGATGACGCTGTCGCAGTTCTCCACGGTGGTCAGGCGGTGCGCGATGATGATCATCGTGACCGTGTCGCGCAGCGAAAGAATCGTATCCAGGATCGCCCTTTCGTTCCTCATGTCGAGAGAACTCGTCGCCTCGTCGAAGATGATCAGCTCCGGCCCGGGATACAGCGCCCTGGCGATGGCGACCCTCTGGGCCTGGCCGCCCGAAAGGCGCACCCCGCGCTCCCCGAGCATGCTGTCGAGCCCGTCGGCCAGGTCGTCCACGAAGTCGATGGCCGCCATCCGGCAGCACAGCGCCACGCGGTCCCGGTCGATCTCCTCGCCGTAGCGGCTCAGGGCGACGTTTTCGGCCAGGGTGGCGTCGAGCAGGTACGGCGATTGGGACACGTAGCCGATCTTGTCCAGCCATGACCGGACGTTGTGGCGCCCAAGCTCCGTGCCGTCCACGAGAATCCGGCCGCGGGACGGTGTGACGAGTCCGGTCAGGGCGTTGACCAGCGTGCTCTTGCCCGCCCCCGAGAGCCCGACGAGCCCCAGCATCTGGCCCGGCCTGAATGTGAAGGAGACATGGTCCAGGGCGTCCTTGTCCGCGTCGTCGTAACGGAAACAGACGTTCTCGAAGCGCACGCTGTCGCAAAACGACAGGGGGGCGTTGCCGGCCGTGTCCAGCGGCAGCATCCTGTCCGCCACGTCCTTTTCCTCGCCGAGCACGCGCATGATGCTGTGCAGAAAGGGCAGGTTGGCGCGCAGGGAGGTCGTGTTGTCCACCAGGCGGTTGGCGACGGGCAGGCATCGCCAGGAGGCCGCGGCCAGAAAGCCCATGATGCCCGAGATGCGGGCCATGCCGGCATCCTGCAGAAAGATGAGAAAAAGCAGCACCACGAGCAGCGTGGAAAACCCCAGCACTTCCAGGGCCGTTATGGGGGCCTTCATGAACAGTTGCTGCTTTTTCTTGGCTTCGAGCATCCTCGCCAGGCCTTCCTCGTAGGCGCTCAGCAGCCATTTCTCCCTGCCGTACAGGCGCATTTCCTTGAGCCCGTGGACCGACTTCTGCTCCAGGGAGTGAAGATGGTGCTGCGCCTGAAACGCCGTCGCCGAACGCACGTCGATGCTTCTTCTGAAACGGCGGACGAGGAAAATGCCTCCGGCGCCCATGACGCCCACGAAGATCATGGACGTCAGCGGGGAAGCGGCGATCAGGACCGCCATGATGGTGACGACCATGAGCGTGTTGCTGAAGATGAAGACCGTCGAGGTCAGCATCTCATTGAGCATGATCGAGGCTTTCATGGCGAAAAGGATTTCCGAGGTTCCCTTGCGCACAATCCACAGATACGGCGCCTGGAGGCACAGCTTGAGCAATCGGCTGCGCAGGGCGTTGGCCGTGCCTTCCCCAAAGGAGCTCAAGCCCCACTGCTGCAGAAGGTTCAGGGCGTTCTTGCAGGCGACGGCGCCCACGATGGCGACGAGAATCGCCAGCACGAGAAGGCGCGTGTCGGACCAGAGGGGGCTTTCGAACAGGCCCATGAGCCCTTGCATCTGGGGAAGCTGCAGCACGGCGGCCGGCGAACTGAAGGCGGCGGCGAGCAACGCCACCAGCCCGGTGATGGCAAGCTCGTTCAGGGCCATGAGCGTCGAAAGCGCCAGAAGGAGCAGAAAGATCCTTTTTTCCTTTGCGGGGACAAGGGGCAGCAGCAGTCTCAGCTCGCGTCTGATGGACGGGGAATCGTTCATGTCCTGGTGTCGCCTTGGA
The DNA here is from genome assembly GCA_937872685.1 of uncultured Desulfomicrobium sp. Lineage (GTDB taxonomy): Bacteria > Desulfobacterota > Desulfovibrionia > Desulfovibrionales > Desulfomicrobiaceae > Desulfomicrobium. The sequence goes on along the minus strand of CALMTS010000266.1, from coordinate 954 downwards.
AGCGTTGTTTCTCTGCGAAGCAGGCGGCGCCTGGCGCCGCGAATCGGGCACGCGGCTTCGAGGTCTCTTTCCCGGCACGCCGATGAAGAACGCCTGTGTCCCGCTACCCGCCAGTGTCGCAGGGAGCACGTTTTGCCCCCGATTGTCAAACGCCTTGTGCGGCCGCCCGCATGGCGCCGGGCAGGAAGGCGCCATCATGGCGTTGGAGCGGCGCATCCAACGCGCCTGCCGTCTGCGCAGGACTGTGCGGCTTGGCGCCCCCCACTCCAGATCCAGGAGTACATGGTCCAGGCCACATGTCGGACGACTTCGTAAAGCTGGACTTCAGTTCAATACACGTTGAATAAGTACAAACATGTATCTATTGCCATGGTGTTTTAACTTCCATTCATTATTCATCAGCAGGGATAGTAATGCTAAGTTTCGTCCAAAAACGGAGGAAACTTCTATGTTGCTGGCATGCCCGAAGTGCGGATTACACCTTGTTCACGACCACCAGAAACACTGTGCGGAATGTGCGCGCCAATCATCGGAACGCCGCCTGCTGCTGGTGGCGCTCATGCTGCCTGCCGTTGTGGCCTTTGCCGTGGTGGTCAGCGGGTTGCAGCTGTGAGGGGCGGAAAATCGCGTATTGAAAATCTCAAAGGCACCATAGTGAAATTCGACAAGAATACGACGCAGGGCGTGATCCTCCTCGAAAACGGCAGGAGCGTACCCTTCGCGTTACGGGATTTCGGCTTGTCGAAACGGCATGTCGCCTTGAAAATGGTTGTCGATTGCCAGGTGTGCGGAGACGGCGACAATCTTGTCAGCCTCAGGCCGCCCCGCATCGGCTAGCAGCGCTCCCGAAACGCGTCAGCGGGCTCCGGCCCCGGGCGGATTGAGCCCAGGCAGCCTCCTGACGCCACGCCTTTCCCCAAATCCACGGTCTGGCATCACCCAGTCCCCTCCCCT
>CALMTS010000265.1 GCA_937872685.1 uncultured Desulfomicrobium sp. | reverse complement strand
GCGCAGGCCGACTGCACCGCCTCGTTCAGCAATTCGGAGCAACCGGAGCCGGCCTTCATGTCGATGCCGTGTTCGTCCGCGATGCGTCCGGCGATCCGGGCGGCAACAGGATCGGCCTCGGTGTGCTGTTTCCGGAAAAAGAATTTCATCGCCTGCCTCCAGTTCGGGGAACGCTTTCACCATACTTCATACCTATATTTTCCATCAGTAAGGCAAAAAGTGCCCTCTGTCATGCCGGGGCGTTTGAACCGAAAGCCTGAACCCGGTTCCGGCGCCGTTTCAGCCCCACCCATGCCGCCTGTCCTCCCTGCCGGTCCCGGCCGGATGGCGCATGGCCGGCGCCGGGTGCTCGGGCCTGTGAACCGGTGTGGTCGCACGGCTGCCGTCAGGCTGCTCGCCCGTACAACGGTGTGTCCCATGTGGATGATAATACATATTTATAAGTAATATTTTCCTTATAATATGCTTGCTACTGTGTATTTCCTCCTGATAGTTTATGCGCGTTTAAATAATGATTTTTTATGGGCCTCAAGAAGTTCTTCAGACATTCCCCGGAGTTCGAAAAAATAGCTTTCAGCATGCTTCTTTTGTGTTTTTTTGATAATCATATTTTTTATGATGAATCATTTAGAAAAAATAAATACTGATTTATTTTTATTATATTGGAAATAATAATATAGTATTAAATTTGCAATAATTTACCTGAATTTTACAAGAAGGGGGCAATGATGCGAAATTTCGCGTTCCTGAATGGTTCCTGCGTTGTTCAGTGCAGGCTGATTTCTTTCACCCTGGTTGCTTTCTTCGTTTTTTCTCTATCGGCACATGCCATGGATATCTTGGATGTCTATCGGCAAGCCGTCCAGAACGACCCCTCGTTTCAAAGCTATCAATTCAGAACCCTTGTGGCCCAGGAAGGGAAACGGCAGGCATTGGCCGCGCTGCTGCCATCCGTCGTGGCCACGGCAGGGTACGTGCACCAGAACCAGGACATCGTCAGCAGCGACAACGACGTCTATGCGTCGGGAAATTCCGATTACGGCACCACGACCTACGGCGTGACCCTGACGCAGCCGCTCTTCGACTGGCCGGCCTACCTCGGCTGGAAGCAGGCCGAGGTCGTGCGGACGCGGTCGGAGGTCGAGTTCGTGCTGGCCGGACAGGAGCTGATCACGAGGGTTGCGGACCTGTATTTCCAGGCCCTGGCCGCCAGGGACCGCCTCGATTACGCCCTGGTCGAACAGACCGCGGTGGAGAAGCACTTCGAGCTGGCCCAGAGCCGCCTGGACATGGGCCTCATCCCCGTCACCGACCTGCATGACGCCAAGGCCCGCCTGGCCGCCACCGAGGCCCAGACCATCGAGGCCCGCAACACATACGCCGACGCCCTGCAGGCCCTGAGCGAAGTGACGGGAGACGCAGTGGACGACCTCGTGCCCCTGGGGCCCAACGTCGCCTTCAAGGAACCCGAGCCCCCTCATCTCGACCAGTGGCTCAAGGGCGCCCTCGACGGCAACCCGGCCATCGAGCTGAGCAAGAAGGCGGTCGAAGTGGCCGAGTACGAAGTCGACCGCCAGAACGCAGGCCACTACCCCAGCCTGGACCTGGTCGGCTCCTACGACAACGAGGACACCGAGGACTCCCTGTTCGGCGGAAGCAGCGAGGTCGACACCTTCAAGGTGGGCGTCCAGCTGACCGTGCCCATCTATCAGGGCGGCGAGACCTCCTCCCGGGTGCGTTCGGCGCGCCACGAGGTCAGCATCGCCCGCCAGGACCTGACCAAGCAGACCCGCTCCGTGGACCGCAAGACGCGGGCCGCTTTCCTGGGCGTGGACAGCTCCCTGAAGCGGGTCGACGCCCTCGCGCAGTCCGTCGAAGCCAACAAGCTGGCCCTCGAAGCCAAGCAGGAAGGGTACATGTCCGGGCTCTTCACCAGCCTGGCCGTACTGGACGCCGAACGCGACCTGGCCCTGGTCAGCATCGACCATGCCCAGGCCCGCTACGACTACATTCTGAACAGCCTGCGGCTCAAGCAGGCCGTGGGCACCCTGTCCGAGAAGGATCTGCAGGATCTGGCCAACTGGCTCGTGAAGTAAAGACGGTCAACGCTTTGCTGCGCCCCGGCGGGAGCAGCGGGAGAGTATGATATGTTGAAGCTGCTGCGCAAGAAGATCGCCGGTTTCCGGCGTGAAGTCGCTCCCCGTCCGGAAACCCGGCGCAAGATGAAGTTCGAGACCCTGGAGCCCCGCATCCTGCTCTCGGCGGACATCGGCCTGGAACACCACGATCTCGCTCCGCAGGAGCAGGCCGCGACGGTGGCCATCGAGCAGCCCCTGGTCCAGACCCCGGACCCTGCCGTCTCCTCCGCCACGGACACGGCCGCATCCGACAGGCTCAGCCCGGCCCACGCCACGGAACTGGTCTTTGTCGACCCCTCTGTGGGCGATTACTCTTCCCTTCTGAACAGCCTGCGCACGCCGTCCGAGGGCCTCGCCGCCTACGAAATCCATCTTCTGGCGGCCGGTGAAGACGGCTTCGGGCAGATCAGCGGCATCCTTCAGGGCAGAAGCGGCGTGGACGCCGTGCACATCCTGGCCCACGGGGCCGAGGGCGAGGTGCGGCTGGGCTCGAGCGTCCTGAACGCCGGGACCATCGCCGGCCACGCCACGGAGCTCGCGCAGTGGGGCGAGGCCCTGACCGCCGAGGGCGACATCCTGCTCTACGGCTGCAACGTCGCCGCGGGCGACGCCGGTCTCGGCTTCATCGAATCCCTCGCCGCGGCCACAGGCGCCGACGTGGCCGCCTCCGACGACGCCACCGGCGCCGCGGACCTGGGCGGCGACTGGGACCTGGAGCGTTCCACCGGGCCCGTCGAGGCGCAGTCCCTGTCCGCAAGCGGGTATGCGTCCCTCATGGCCGAGTTCACGAGCACGGACGAGGACGAGAGCTTTACCGGCACCGCAGCCGGCGACACGTATTTCTTCTCCGACGGGTGGGGAGTCGACGGCATCACGGACCCCGGCGGCGCCGACACCCTCGACTTCTCGGACCTGACCACGGACCTGAGCGTGACCATCCACGCCGACGGCACCGTCTCCGCGGCCAGCGGGGCGAGCCGCCTCGACCATGTCGCGGGCATGGAGCGCATCGTCGGCGGCTCGGGCGCCAACACCTTCGTCTTCGAGGACGGCGCGACCTTCGCCGGCACCATCGACGCCGCTTCGGGCACCCTCGATTTTTCGGCATACACCACGGCCCTCACCGTGAACGTCAACGCCGACGGCACCCTCTCCGTCGGCAGCCTCTCCGACATCCTCGGCCAGGCCGGGGGCGTGTCGGCCTTTGTCGGCGGCTCCGCGGACAACGCCTATCTCCTGGCCGACGGCGCGTCCTTCGCCGGCACCCTCGACGGCGGCGCCGGCGGGACCAACACCCTGGACTATTCGGCCTGGACCGCCGCGGTGGCCGTGAACCTTTCCACCGGAACGGCCACGGGCACGGCCGGCGTCAGCAACATGCGCGCCGTTGTCGGCGGCGCGTCCGGAGCGACCCTGGCCGGCGACACTGAAGACAACGAGTTCACCGGCACCGTGGCCGGGGACACCTAT
>CALMTS010000264.1 GCA_937872685.1 uncultured Desulfomicrobium sp. | reverse complement strand
GCACCCTTCAAAATCGGCTCGCGCCTTGCCAGAACGAATTTTGGACGGTCTCCGGAACATCGCCAAATCCATTCCGGCTGCGTAGCACACCGGGCCTGAAGGGCTTATGTAGTCGGCTACACCGCACCCTTCAAAATCGGCTCGCGCCTTGCCAGAACGAATTTTGGACGGTCTCCGGCACATCTCCAAATCCATTCCGGCTGCGTAGCACACCGGGCCTGAAGGGCTTATGTCGTCGGCCACACCGCACCCTTCAAAATCGGCTCGCGCGCCGGCTCTGATGGACTCATGCCGGCGGCTTCGGGGCCGCGCCGTCCCGCACCAGCGGCAGACCCGCCCTCTTCCAGTCCACGATGCCGCCGCGCAGGTCGAAGACGCGTTTGAAGCCCAGCTTGTCCGCCAGGGCGAGCACGCTCGAGCTGCGGCTTCCGCTGTGGCAGTAGGTCAGGATGGTCGTGTTCCTGTCCAGGGACGCGAACCGCTCCCGGAAGTCCGGCCTGTAGTAGTCGAGCAGTACGGCGCCCGCGATGTACCCCTGCCTGAATTCACCCGGCGTACGCACGTCGAGGATCAGAAAATCGTTTCTCCCGCTGTTCTGTCCGATGAGTTCGAAGGCGGCCTGCGGCTCCAGCAGCCGGGCGTCTTCCCGCACGCACCCCGCAAGCAGAGTGGCCATGACCAGCAGGGCGGCCGCGGCAAACGCGAGAATCCGTGTCTTCATGCGATGCGCTCCGGGCAGGCGAAGATGGAGAACCTGTTCTGGCGGGCGAAGCCGATGAGGGTCAGGTTCATGTCGCGGGCCAGGAGTACGGCCTGGTGGGTCGGGGCGCCGAGGGAGACGAGGATGGGCACGCCGGCACGCCGCCCCTTGTGCACGATCTCCGAGGAGATGCGTCCCGAGGTGACCATGACCGTGCGCCCCAGATCGATCCCCTCATGCAGGGCCCGCCCCACGACCTTGTCTGCGGCGTTGTGGCGCCCCACGTCGTCACGGATGAGCGTGGGGTCGGCACCTTCCACGCTCAGGGCGACGGTATGCACCCCGCCCGTGGCCTGATGCAGGTCCGAATAGCGCCGGAACCAGTTGGCGAGTTCCTGGATGCGCGCGGCGGGCAGGGAAAAACCGCCGGGAAGGGGCGAACGCGCCTCCAATTCCAGGGCGCTGGCGAACATGACGCCCTTGCCGCACCCCGAGGTGAAGGTCCGGCGCGAGAGCCGGCCGGGGTCCACCTCGCAGGCGAGGGAGACGCGCACGGCCCACACGGCCGGGTCCACCTCGCAGCCCAGCCAGTCCTCCGGGCGGTCCAGGAGGCCGGAAGTATGCAGAAAGCCCCGGGCCAGGTCGTCCAGATGTTCGGGCGTGCACATGAGGGTGGCGATTTCCGTGTCCCCGGCCATGATGGTCACGGGCACCTCCGTGGCCACGACGTCCATCTCGCCGGCGGGTCCGGAAGCCGTGACCTTGACGATGTCCATCTGCACCAGGGGTTCGAGGGGCTGGGGATCGGGCATTGGTTCTCCTTGCGTCGTTGGGGCGTTCTTGCGGGGCGGCTCATGGGCGCGGCCTGTCATCACGGCAGAAATTCCTACCTGCGGACCGCGTCCTGTCAAGACGAAGTGCTGTCCGGACTCCGATTCATAACGCCCCGCATGGCTGCCCGCCATTTCGTGACAAACTTCACATATGAGTCCTTGCCCTCCGGAAGTGAAAAATATAGTGGAAAAAACCTTGTCGAGGGATGCCGCACCCTCCCCGCAGCGCGGGTCGCAGGATGGCGGCGCTTCAGAACACTTTATGGAGGAAGAGATGAAACGCATCCATACGCTTGTCCTGGCGGGCCTGATCATCGCGTGCGGCGTGGCCACCGCCATGGCCGGAAATTTCGAGATCCCCGAAAGCGTGGAAATGAGCGCCACGAAATTCGAAGGATACACACCCAAGAAGGGCCCCGTGACCTTCAACCACGCCTCGCACATGGACATCGCCTGTCAGGATTGCCACCACACCGTGGCCGACACCTACACCATCCAGGGCTGCATGTCCGAAGGCTGCCACGACAACATCAACGACCGCACGGAAGTCTCCTCGGTGTACCGGACCTTCCACACCACCAAGGACGCCACCAAGAGCTGCGTGGGCTGCCACCGCGCGCTCAAGAAGGAAGGCACGGCCGACGCCCCCGTGGCCTGCAACAGCTGCCACGTA
>CALMTS010000263.1 GCA_937872685.1 uncultured Desulfomicrobium sp. | reverse complement strand
GTGGCCATGCTGTCCCAGGCCAACACCCTGCCGCAGATGGCGCTGCAGCTCATGCAGGGATAATAATCCCGAACTGACGCTTCGTTCCTGGCCGGGTCGCGGAAGCGGCCCGGCCTTTTTGCCCTGAAGGACTCTGGCATCGGGTTTGCTTTAAACTGCACGGTATCCGTTTCTTTCACCGCACCAGAAGAGGCTTCATGGCTGATGACCTGACCACATCGCTCGTCTCCGGCTCCATCCGTTTCACCGGACTTGGTTCCGGGACCGATTTCGACTCCATGATCACCAAGCTCCTGGACGTCGAGAAGACCCGCACCAACCGGCTGGAGAGCTGGCGCTCGGAGTGGGAGACCAAGAGCGAGAGCTTCGACACGCTCTCCACTTCCCTGCTGAGCCTGAAGACGACCCTGGACTCCATGAACACCCCGGACGAGTTCCTGGTCAAACAGGTCGCGTCCTCCAACTCCCTGGCCCTTACGGCCACGGCAGGAAGCTCGGCGGAAGAAAGTTCCCACCAGATCGACGTCGTCTCACTGGCGACCAACGACATGCACATGGGAGCGGTAATTTTTTCCTCGCCCGACGCAGTCATCAGCGGCGGGTCAGCCGGGACCTTCGCCTTCACCGTCGGCTCCCGCCAGGTCTCCGTCGATGTCAACGCGACCACGACACTCTCCCAGTTCGTGAACCTCATCAACACCGACCCGGACAACCGCAACTCCGTGCGCGCCAGCGTCATCAACGACGGCAGCGGCTATCGCCTGCAGATCCGCAGCATGGACCTGGGCGCAGGCAATGACTTCATTGTTGACGACTCGTTGACCTCCGCCAATTTGTTGACAAATTTCGCCAAAAGCCAATTCATCGAGACGCAGAACGCCGGCAACGCCCAGCTCCGCGTTGACGGGTACCCCCTTCTGCCGCCCACGCAGACCGCGGACATTCTCAAGGCCACGCTGACGGGCGCAGCCTCCACGGACACTGTGTCCGCCAGCGGTGGGACGTTCAAATTCACGTACGCCGGGAACATCCATACCATCAGCGTCGCAGCCACGGACACCTGGTCCGACCTGGCCGCGAAAATCAACGCCGATGCGGGGTTCAGCATGGCCGCGGCCGCCGACGTGTCGGGCAATGTCGAACTGACCCTGACGGGCCAGCCCGGTTCCGGGAATCAGATCTCCATCATCGATTCCCCCGGGACCACCATCGGCACGTTGCAGAAGCGCAATTTCACCCAACTCCAGGGCGCCACGGACGGATACATCGAGCGGTCATCCAACTCCATCTCCGACGTCATTTCCGGCGTGACCATGAACCTGACCAGCACGGGCAGCACGACCCTGACCACCAGCCTGGATCCCGAATCCGTGACGGAAAACGTCCGCACCTTCGTCGACTCCGTGAACACGGTGCTGCAGCAGATCAAGGAACAGACCCAGGTCACCACCGTAGGGTCCAACGTCTCCGGCTCGATCCTCACGGGCAACTATGGCCTGCAGATGATCCAGCAGAAGCTCAAGAACATCCTGGCAGAGAAAGGACTCGGATTCGACTACGACATGGACCCCATCACCTCCCTGGGCAGCATCGGGATAAGTACGGACACCAGCGAGGGGTCGCCGACCTTCGGCCTGCTGACCCTGGACGAGAGCGCCTTTTCGACGGCGCTGAGCGAAAACCCGGATGCCGTAGCGCGACTGTTCAGCGCGGACTACTACCCCTCGACCAAGGAAATCGTGGGCGGGGTGGCCGTCGAATCCTCGAACTTCAAGTTCGACTCCTACATCAAGGGCGTTACCGGCGCCGGCGATTTCGCGATTTCCTACACGGTCGATGCCGCCGGCAACATCACCTCGGCACGCATCAACGGCACCGCGGCCAACATCGACGGCAACAAGATCGTGGCTGCAGGCGGCGACAATCCCGCCCGGGGTCTGGCCGTGGAGATTCTCAACCTGTCGGCCGGAACCTACTCCGGCCAGGTCCAGATCAAGTCGGGCAAGGCCGAGGAGTTGTCCCAGGAAATCAAAAAATTGACCGATCCCCTGACCGGCACCCTGGAGATCCTCAAGGACAACTACCAGGACATCATGGATTCCATCGACGACAAGATCGCCTACGAGGAACGCCGGCTGGAACTCATGGAGAGGACCTTGCGGACGCGCTTCGCCAACCTTGAATCCGTCCTCGGAACCTACGACAACATCGCCAGCCAACTCGACTCGCAAATAAAGAGCCTCAGCTCGTCCAGTTAAGGAGAAAGAAGTGCACAAAGCCGCCAACGCCTACATGCAAACCCACGTCACCACGACGACCCCGGGCCACATCGTGGTCCTGCTCTACGACGGGGCCATCACCTTCCTGGAACAGGCCAAGGAAGAAATCGAGGCCAAAAACTACGCCAAAAAAGGGATTCTCATCTCCCAGGCCCTGGACATCATCGCCGAACTCGACGGCTCCCTGAACAACGAGAAAGGCGGAGAACTCGCCCAGAACCTCCACCGTCTCTACATGTACTGCAACACCCGGCTGCTGCGGGCCAACCTCAAGATGGACACCGCCATCATCGACGAGGTGGTCGGGATCCTGTCCTCGTTCCGCTCCGCATTCGCCGAGATATCGAAAACCCAGCCCCACCCTACGCCCCCCAACGCGGCGGCGTACTACGCCAGGTAGATCCCCCGAAGCCCTGGGTCGATCGGTGCTAAGGCACGCATTCTGCATCCCCGTCCAGAAACAACACCTCAACAGGGACAGCGTGCATGTGCGGCATCGCCGGTTTTTTCAACCCTGACGGAATCGATCCGGACAATAATACCATAAAAGCCATGGCCGAAGCCCTGGCCCACCGCGGTCCGGACCACCAGGGCCTGCGCCAGGACGGCCATTGCGCCCTGGCTTCCAGGCGTCTGGCCATCATCGACCTGGACGGCGGCAACCAGCCCGTGGTTCATGAACCTTCCGGCATGGTCCTGGTCTTCAACGGAGAGATCTACAATTACAAGCAGCTGCGGGTCGAACTGGCCAGCCTTGGGCATGCCTTCCGTTCCCGTTCGGACTCGGAGGTGCTGCTGGCAGCCTACGTCCAGTGGGGGGAAAAATGCCTGGACCGCCTGGCCGGCATGTACGCTTTCGCCGTCTGGAATCCCGCTTCCCGCAGCCTTTTTCTGGCCAGGGACCGCATGGGCAAGAAGCCGCTGTTCTATACGGTTCTGCCCGACGGGACACTGGTCTTCGCCTCGGAGATCAAGTCCGTACTGCATTACCCAGGCATTGACCGAGCCATGGACGTCCTGGCCATGGACAGGCTGCTGGACTACGGCTTCAACCTCGCACCGGGCACCTTTCTCGAAGGGATCAGGCAAGTCCCGCCGGCGAGCTTCCTGCGAGCCGGGGCCGGGGGCCGACGTGTGGAGGCCTACTGGGACATCCCCATGGAGGCCCCCTCCCGGGACCTGTCCGAAGGGGAGGCCGCAGAGGGGCTGCGCCACCACCTGTTGGAAGCGGTGCGCGCCCGGCTCGTGGCCGACGTCCCTGTGGCTTCGTACCTCAGCGGGGGCATCGACTCCAGCAGCGTGACCGGACTTTACGCCCATCTCGCCAACGCGCCCGTGCATACCCTGTCCATCACCTTCGAGGACGCGGGCTACGACGAGCGGCACTTTGCGCGCCTGGTGTCCGGCACTTTCGGCACCACGCATCACGAATTCCTCTGCTCCATCGAAGAAAAGGAAATCGAAAACCTGGTCTGGCATCTTGAGACCCCGCTGGTGACGCTCCTCAATCTGCCCCTGTACCTCCTCTCGCGGCAGATCCGCGACATGGGCTTCAAGGTGGTCCTGTCCGGGGATGGCGCCGACGAAATCCTGGGCGGTTATGACTATTTCAAACTGCTGAAGCTCATGGACTTCATCGGCAGAAAGGAGACTTTGGCCCGGGCGAACCTCCTGCGGCGGGTCTTCCCCGGCCTCGAATCGCCGCAACAGGCCTGGATGCAGTACGTGGCACTCAAGGGCTTTCCGACCCCGCACCCGGCCCTGCCCTACAGATTCCAGGCCTTTCAGATGAAAGCGCAGCTGCTCTCGGACGCCTTCATCGAACGGCTCCTGCCCAGGCTCGGCGAGCGCGAGGGGGAGCTCCCCACGGTGCCCGGCTCCAGATCCCTTCTGGACCAATCCCTGTACCTGGAGAGCCGCATGCGCCTGCCCAACCTGACCCTGCCCCTGGCCGACACCATGAGCATGGCCAACTCCGTCGAGCTGCGTTCGCCCTTCATGGACCACCGGCTGGTGGAATACGTCTTCTCTCTGCCCGGACGCTTCAAGATGCGCGGTCTCAACGAAAAGCACCTGCTGAAGCGGAGCTTCCGCACCTTCCTGCCCCCTGCAATCTGCCAACGCCGCAAGCAGCCCCTGGCCCCCCCGAGCAAATGGTTCGTCCGGATGTTCAGGGAGCGTATCGGCGACTGCCTCTCGGCCGGAACCGTGCGGGAGAAGGGGTACTTCCGGCCGGAGTTCACGGAGCACATGCTGCGCGAATTCGATGCGGACAGCCCGGTCGACTACAGCGGCGTGCTCATCGTCGCCTTTTTCGTCCATCTCTTCGACGATCTCTTTCTCTGCCCCAAAACCCGCCGCGGTTGCTAATCGACCCAAGAGAAGGTATCAGCCTTCTCGCAAGAGGAGAGAGCACCCGTCATGAATATCATCTGTCCCAACTGCGGGTTCGGACGCACTGTCAACGAAGACAAGCTGCCACCCAAGGCGGTCAGGGCCACCTGCCCCAAATGCCAGCACCAGTTCAAGTTCCGGGAACTGCCGAAAACGCCGGCCGAACAGGACGCCCCACAGGCCGTCCCGGCAGAACCGACGCGTCCGGTCGCCCCCGAACAGTCCCCGGCGGAAATCCCGTCACGGCCTGCAGGCATGCTTTCTCCAGACACCCCGGCGCAGCCCGAACCGGCCGCCCCCTCGCCCCAGGAATCCCGGATTCCCCATGAGGAAGACCTCTGGAAAGAGCTCGAAGCCCTCAACGATGAAGACGGGAATTATGATTCCGACCCGGGACAGGCGCAGACGACCCTGCCGCTCTGGGAACGCGTGAACTCGGGCTATCCCCTGGCATTCGCCCAGACCTTCCTGCACGTGCTCTCCAACCCCAAGGGTTTCTTCACGGCCATGCCCGTCGGGCACGGATTGAAGAAGCCGCTGCTCTTTTTCCTCATAGTCATACAGGCCGTGGCCCTGTCCCAGTCCATCTGGCAGCTCCTGGGCATCGTGCCGCCGAGCCTGCTGACCGAAGAACTGGGCCAGACCACGCAGGCCGCCCTCGCCCTCATCCTCTACCCCCTCGAGGTTTCGGTCTTCCTGTTTCTCGACACGGCCATAAACCACTTTTTCCTGCGCCTCTTCAAGGCCGACACCAAGGGTTTCGAGGGCACCTTCCGGGCCGAGGCCTACAGCGCGGCGCCCATGCTGCTGATGATCATCCCGTATATCGGCATGCCCCTGGCCATGATCGGAACCACCGTGTACAAATTTCTCGGGCTGCGCCACGTTCACGGGGCCAGCAACAAGCAGGTCCTGGCCGTGCTGGTCCTGCCCATGCTCCTGGCCTTCGCCGTGGCCATCATCCTGACCCTTGCCACAGGGCAGATCTGATGCGCACCTTCAAGAACCTGTGGCGCCTGGCCGTGGACAAGGGGCTCGGAAAATCCCGCCGCAAGGAAAGACCATCCCCCCGTTCCAAGCCAGGCCCGACGGAATCTCAGGACCATGCCGCCCGACTCCTCAAGGACGAGCCGCCGACCCGCACCCTGCAATAGGCCTGCCCCTTGACTTGACAACCACAGCCATTAGGACAAGCCTTCGGCTTTCCCGTTTTTCGGACCGCCTTCCCCGGGGAAGCCGGTTCGCATCCCACAGACGAACCACAGCGTTCACATGAGGCAACCATGATAGGTATCTCCAAACTCTACTGCGGCACGGTGGAACCTTCCGACGCACTGCGCTACGGACGAAACTCCTCCCAACTTCCTTCCCATCTGCTGCAGTTCGCCAAGGACAAAAAGCCCGTTGTGGTCTGGAATATGACCCAACGCTGCAACCTCAAATGCGTGCACTGCTACGCCCACGCCGTGGAACCGAGCAATCACAAGGACCCCATCTCCACGGAACAGGCCAAGGTCATGATCGATGATCTGGCGCAGTTCGGCGCCCCGGTCATCCTCTTCTCCGGCGGAGAGCCCCTGGTGCGCGAAGACCTGGTCGAGCTGGCCAAGTACGCCACCTCCAAGGGCATGCGCGCGGTCATCTCCACCAACGGCACCCTCATCACCAAGGCCAAGGCCCGCGAACTCAAGGAAGTGGGGCTGTCCTACGTAGGTATCTCCCTGGACGGAGCCGAGGCCGTGCATGACAAGTTCCGCGGCGTCACCGGCTCCTACAAGCTGGCTTTGAAGGGCGTCGAGAACTGCCAGGCCGAAGGCCTCAAGGTGGGCCTGCGCTTCACGATCAACAAGCGCAATGCCGCTGAAATCCCGCATCTCTTCGACCTCATCGAGGCGCTCGAAGTGCCGCGCATCTGCTTTTACCATCTGGTCTATTCCGGCCGCGGCTCGGAACTGATCAAGGAAGATCTGGACCATGCCGAAACCCGCGCCGTGGTGGACCTCATCATGGACCGCACCCGCGACCTGCACGACCGGGGCATGCCCAAGGAAGTCCTGACCGTGGACAACCACGCCGACGGCCCCTACGTCTACTACCGCCTGCTGAAGGAAGACCCCAAGCGCGCGGCCGAGGTCATGGAACTGCTGAAGATGAACGAGGGCAACTCCTCGGGCCGCGGCATCGGCTGCATCTCCTGGGACGGTTCCGTGCACGCCGACCAGTTCATGCGGCACATCACGTTCGGCAACGTCCTTGAACGTCCCTTCTCCGAAATCTGGATGGACGAGAAGATCGACCTGCTGCACAAGCTCAAGGACAAGCGCCCCCACGTGAAAGGCCGCTGCGCGACCTGCCGCTTCCTGAACATCTGCGGCGGCAACTTCCGCGCCCGGGCCGAGGCCTACTTCGACGACTTCTGGGCCCACGACCCGGCCTGCTATCTGACGGACGAGGAAATCAGCGGCGAAAAGCTCTAGGAGAGACGGCATGAACACATTCCACCGCGGCCGCCGGCTGCGCTCTTCCAGGGCCCTGCGCGAACTGGTCCGCGAGAGCCGGCTGAACCGGGACGACCTGATCCAGCCCTACTTCGTAGTCGAGTCCGACCCCGACTTCCGCAAGCCCATCGCATCCATGCCGGGCCAGTTCCAGCTGGGGCTGAACCAGCTCATGGAAGAGGTCGGCGGGGCCGTGGACGCGGGCCTGAAGAGCCTCATCCTCTTCGGAATCCCGGTCCAGAAGGACCCGGCCGGGTCCCAGGCCTACGACGAGAACGGCATCGTGCAGCAGGCCATACGCCGCATCAAGGACCGCTGGCCCGAGCTGATCGTGGTCGCGGACACGTGCCTGTGCGAGTACACCTCCCACGGGCACTGCGGCCTGGTTTCGCCCGAGGGCGAGGTCCGCAACGACCCGACCCTGGCGCTGCTGGCCCGCACGGCCCTGGCCCAGGCCAGGGCCGGAGCGGACATCATCGCCCCCTCGGACATGATGGACGGCCGCGTGGCCGCCATCCGCGAAGCCCTGGACGAAGAGGGATTCCTGCACACGCCGATCATGTCCTACGCGGTCAAGTATTCTTCGGCCTTCTACGGTCCCTTTCGCGACGCGGCCGAAAGCGCCCCCAAGTTCGGGGACCGCAAGACATACCAGATGGACCCGGCCAACTGGCGCGAAGGCCTGCGTGAAGCGGCCGCCGATGTCGAGGAAGGCGCGGACATCCTCATGGTCAAGCCGGGCCTTCCCTATCTGGACGTCATCCGGCTGATCCGGGACAACTTCGACCTGCCCGTGGCCGCCTACCAGGTCAGCGGCGAATACAGCCAGATCAAGGCCGCAGCCCAGCTCGGCTGGATCGACGAGACCGCCGTGGCCCTGGAGAGCCTCATCGCCTTCAAGCGCGCCGGCGCGGACCTGATCCTTTCCTACTTCACCCAAGACCTGCTCAAGGCGGGACACGTCTAATGCATAACCATCCTCATCACGGCGCGGGCCGCCCGGGCCTCGACGGACCTCCGGCCGGACACCCCGGGGGGCATCCGGGCGGAAAACCCGGCGGCATGGTCACGACCCTGCCCGACGGCACCCCGGCCTGCAAACTCATCGCCTGGGAAGTGACCCGCTCCTGCAACCTGGCCTGCAAGCACTGTCGGGCCGAGGCGCACCTGGAGCCCTACGAGGGCGAACTGGACACGGCCGAGGCCAAGGCCCTCATCGACACCTTCCCCCAGGTCGGCAACCCGATCATCATCTTCACCGGCGGCGATCCCATGATGCGCGCCGACGTGTACGAACTGATCCGCTATGCCACTGACAAGGGCCTGCGCTGCGTCATGTCGCCCAACGGCACCCTCATCACCCCCGAGACCGCGCAGAAGATGCGCGAAGCCGGGGTGCAGCGCTGCTCCATCTCCATCGACGGGCCCGACTCGGCCAGCCACGACGAGTTCCGCGGCGTGCAGGGCGCCTTCGACGCCTCCATGCGGGGCATTCAGTTCCTGAAGGACGCCGGCATCGAGTTCCAGATCAACACCACAGTCACGCGGGCGAACCTGGGCAGCTTCAAACAGATCTTCGACCTGTGCGAGAGCATCGGCGCCGCGGCCTGGCACATCTTCCTGCTGGTGCCCACGGGCCGGGCCGCCCAGCTCGGGGCCGAGGTCATCACCGGCGAAGAATACGAGGACGTGCTCAACTGGTTCTACGACTTCCGCAAAACCACGAAGATGCATTTGAAGGCCACCTGCGCCCCGCACTACTACCGGATCATGCGCCAGCGGGCCAAAGAGGAAGGCATCGCCGTCACCCCCGAAAACTTCGGCCTGGACGCCATGACCCGCGGTTGCCTGGGCGGCACGGGCTTCTGCTTCATCTCCCACGTCGGCCAGGTCCAGCCCTGCGGCTACCTGGAACTGGACTGCGGCAACATCCGCACCACCCCCTTCCCGGAGATCTGGCGCTCGTCGAAGCAGTTCCTGCAGTTCCGGAACCAGAAGGAATACGAGGGCAAGTGCGGGGTCTGCGAGTACCACAAGGTCTGCGGCGGCTGCCGGGCCCGGGCCCACTCCATGGACAACAACTACATGGGCGAGGAGCCGCTGTGCACCTACACGCCCAAGCTGCTGGAGCGGGTGAAGGCGTAAGGGAAGATGCGGGGCTCCGCCCCGCGCCCCGCCAGGGGCTCGCCCCTGGACCCGATCAGGGTTTCGTAAGCACGCCCCGCAGGACACGAGGAGCGCATGGACGATTTCGACAAGAGGATACTGGACATCATCCAGACGGGTTTCCCCCTGGAATCCCGACCGTACGAGGAGATTGGCCGCCAGGTGGGCCTGACCGAGGCCGAGACCCTGGCGAGGGTCCGCGCCCTGTCGGAAAAAGGCGTCATCCGCCGCATCGGCGCCAACTTCCAGTCCAAGAAGCTGGGCTGGCATTCCACCCTCTGCTCGGCCGCGGTGCCTGAGGACAAGCTCGACGAATTTATCGCCGAGGTGAACAAGCTGCCCGGCGTGACACACAATTACCTGCGCCAGCACCGCCAGAACATCTGGTTCACCTTTATCGGGCCCTCCTGGGAAGAGGTGCAGGAAACCCTGGCCGGGATCACCCGCAAGACGGGCATCTCCATCCTGAACCTCCCGGCAACCAAGATGTACAAGATCCAGGTCGACTTCAAGATGGGCGACCGGGAGGAATGATGCGCAAACTCATCCTTTCCCCTTCGCTTCTGTCCTCGGACTTCGGCAACCTCCAGTCCGAACTCGCCGCACTGGAAGACGCCGGCCTCGAATGGGTGCACTGGGACGTCATGGACGGCGCCTTCGTGCCCAACATCACCTTCGGCCCGCCCGTCATCGGCCGCCTGCGCAAGACCTCGAA
>CALMTS010000262.1 GCA_937872685.1 uncultured Desulfomicrobium sp. | reverse complement strand
GGCACCATCCACCGCACCGCCCCGGACTTCGGCCCCGAAGCCGAAGGCCGAGTGCGCCTTGAACGCCTGGACCTCCTGGACCAGCAGGCCGTCCGCGCCTTCTTCGACCGAGAACGCCCAAACCACGTCTTCCTGGCCGCAGCCAAGGTCGGCGGCATCCACGCCAACAACACCTACCCGGCCGAATTCATCCACGACAACCTGGTCATCCAGACAAATGTCATCCACAACGCCTACCTCTCAGGCGTCGACCGCCTCCTCTTCCTGGGCTCCTCCTGCATCTACCCCAAACACGCCCCGCAACCCATGAAGGAAGAATACCTCCTGACCGGCCCCCTGGAACCGACCAACGAACCCTATGCCATCGCCAAGATCGCGGGGATCAAGATGTGCGAGTCCTATAACCGCCAGTACGGCACCAAGTTCGTGGCCGTGATGCCGACGAACCTCTATGGGCCCGGGGACAATTACCATCCCGAGAATTCGCATGTGATTCCAGGGCTGATCCGGAGGTTTCATGAGGCCAAGGTCAGTGGCGCGAAGGAGGTTGTGGTTTGGGGGACAGGTAATGCGAGGCGGGAGTTTTTGCATGTGGATGATATGGCGGATGCGTGTTTGTTTGTGATGAATTTGCCGGAAAATGTGTTCAGGAGTGAGTTGTTGTCGTATCCGAAGCCGTGCTTTGTGAATGTGGGGACGGGGGAGGATGTGAGTATCCGCGAATTGGCGGAATACGTAGCCAAAGCTGTTGGCTTTCAGGGCGCCCTTGTCTTCGATGATTCCAAGCCGGAAGGGACGCCACGAAAATTATTGGATGTCGCGACGATGAATACGCTTGGATGGGGGGCGGGAATCGAAATTCAAGACGGGATTGCGGATGCTTATATCTCGTTCGCTGAATGACCCCATGCTCCAGAAAATTTAGGAGTTGTTGCGCAAGGGCATGATGTTGTATTTCGCGGCACGTGGCCAGAAAGAGCAGCACAAAGACAATTTTTTCGGGAACGCATGCGTAGCGACACTGCCGATGCATGAATTCCATCTGGAGATGAAGCAACGCATCATATCAAAATCGACACGCTTTGCGATGCGCCAATTCGACCTTTACGCGCACTGTGATCGGCCGTAGCACCCAAGGCGAACAAACTCGGTTCGAATAGCAACCAGGATTCCAATGCCCTCTTCAGCAAGCCATTCCCATCACCGTCAGAGAAAGACGTCCAGCGCCACCGGGCGAAAGCACACGGATACGTATTTGCACGCGTTGATTTTCTTTCCCATCGTTCTCATGACCGTTCTCTTCGGAGGGGCGCGTCCATGGATCTGGCAAGGAGTCACCGGGCTGTTTTTCATTGGCCTTGCGGTATGGTTTCTCCGTCACGATGTGCCTTTGCCGGAGAAAGGGGAACGGAAAATCCTGGCCGTCGTCCTGGCCCTGCTCTGCGTGCCCCTGCTCCAGGCGTTGCCTCTGCCGGCGGCGCTTCAGGGTTTCCTCTCCCCCGTACGCGCAACCTGGACCAGCGGGCTTGAAACATTCGGGGTCACTTTCAGCACAGCGCTCAGCTATGACCCGCTTGTCACCTGGATGCACCTGCTGTGGTGGGCTTTTCTGGCCGTATTTGCCTGGCTTCTCTTCCGGGCCATAACCTCCCCTGCTACAAGATACCCGACCTGGCTGCTGCACGGTCTTTTCCTGCTGGCCGGCTTCGAGGCTCTCTACGGCATCCTGCAGGCCCTCATCCCGAGCCTGGGCGTTCTCTGGGACATCAATTCCGGCACCGGTCTGGCCTACAGGGGCAACGCCCGCGGCACGTTCATCAACCGCAATCATTTTGCAGCCTTCCTCGGCCTGATCTGGCCCCTGCTCCTGGGCTATCTGCTCATCCTCAAGACGCCGCGCAAGATGGAATTCATCCTGGGAAAACGAGCCAAGGCACAGGACCTCATGCAAAAAAAAGCCTTGGGCATCTTCAGCCTGGGGCTGGTCATCCTGGGCCTTTTCTTCAGCCAATCCAGGGGGGGCATCCTCGCGGCCGTACTGTCCTTCACGCTGCTGTACATCTTCGCGGGGCTGCAGCAGAAGCGTGTGGCCATTGTCCTTGCAGGATGCTGGGCCGTGATGCTTGGTTATGGCGTTATCATTGGATTCGACGGAATTTCGGACAGGTTTTCAAGGATTGAAAATGACGCTTTGGGCCGCTTCGAAATCTGGCAGGACGGCTGGACTGCCGCAATGGACCATCCCGTGACCGGAACGGGTCTTGGCACCTACCCCGCTGTGGGACGCGCCTACCAGAACGCCATCTCTCCGGTGCAGCGCGCCCATCACGCCCATAACGACTACCTCGAAGCCACCGTGGAAATGGGGCTCCCCGCTGCAGGCGCCCTCATTCTCGGAATATGGGGGCTGTGGTGGAGCCGCGCCATCCTTCTCTGGCGGGGAAGAAAGAGCATTGATCCCGACCGTCTCGTCCTCGCCGCAGCCTCCCTGGCCGCCCTGGGAGGGTATCTGCTGCACGCCTGGGTGGAGTTCAACAACGCCATCCCGGCCAACCAGATGGCCGCTGTCATGGTCACCGTATTCCATTTCGGCATCATGCGGGACAACAAGCCCGCTGAAACGAAAGAACATGCGAATACGGCCAATCCGGAATCTCCCGAGACTCCTCATGTGTGAAGTTTTTCCCATGTTTTCAGCGCACGCTCCTCGTGAATGCCCAGGGCGCACTTTTTCAAAAACCGCTGGCAATTTGAGTAGATAAAACGACATGATGCACCTCTCGCCAAAGGTTTCCACCACCACGCGCATTGCCGAGATCCTGGCGTCGCTCGGGGCCATGCTGCTGGCCTTCCTGATCTATCCCATGGGTGACTCGTCAGCCTTGACCATCATCGCCCTGCTCGGCGCCATGATCTATACCTTCGCGGCAGAACTGACCGGCGCCTACGCCGACCTGCGACTGCGTCCGTTCCATATCGAGGCCAGAAGGGTTGTCGGCGCCTGGACCCTGACCCTGCTCTTCATGCTGTCGGTGTCCTGGGCCGTGAAAGTCACGGGCGTTTTCTCGCGTTTGCAGATCGGCATGTGGGCCGTCTTCGGTGCGGTCATGCTCGTCGCGGTCCGCTGGGGCATCCGCAGCATGCTCTTCAGCCGCCGTCGTCTCGGCCGGAACCAGCGCCATGCCGTTGTCATCGGCGGCGGCTCTCTGGCCAGACAATGGATTCAAACAGTCCGCACTTATCCTGAACTGGGGCTTCTCCCCGTAGCGGCCTTCGACGACGACCCCGCCAAGGCCGGACAGGATTGCGAAGGGGTGCCCGTGCTTGGCGCATGCGATCAGGCCGTGGCCTACGTCAATGAACGCCATGTGCCCACGGTCTTCATCACCCTGCCCCTCAACGCGGAAAAACGCGTCCAGCAGATCCTGGACCAATTCCTGGACAGCCCTGCCAATCTCTACATCATCCCGGACATCTTCACCTTCCAGCTCATGAACCTCAACGCATTCCAGGTTGCCGGCACGCCTGTCATCGCCCTGTCCACGTCTCCCATGAACGCCCGCAAGGAAGCCCTCAAGCGGGCCGAAGACCTCATTCTCGGCTCCCTGGCCCTGATCCTGGCCGCGCCGCTCATGCTCCTCATAGCCCTTGCCATCAAACTCGACACCCCCGGACCTGTATTCTTCCGGCAGTGGCGCTACGGTCTGGACGGCCGGGAAATCCGCATCTGGAAATTCCGGACGATGTGTGTAACCGAAGATGGCCATATATTCCGCCAGGCCACGCAAAACGACTGCCGCGTCACCAGGGTCGGCGACCACGCTTGCGCACCGGAGACGCTGAATGAAAACTCCAATCCAATTAAAGCCAATATTATCAGATAAATAGGATTGATTTGAGGAAATTTTC
>CALMTS010000261.1 GCA_937872685.1 uncultured Desulfomicrobium sp. | reverse complement strand
GTGAACAACCTCTTCGACGAGGACTACGAGGAGAGCTACGGCTTCCCCCGTCCCGGACGCACCCTCTACTGCGGCATCGACTACGCCTTCTGATGACGCTCACTCTGGAAAATGTCGGCGCGGCCGGCCTGACCGGCCCGCTCTACTCCGGGGTCGACCTTGCGGTCGGCCCCGGAGAATGCGTCTGCATCACCGGACCCACGGGATGCGGAAAATCGACGCTGCTGCGGACCATGGCCGGCCTGCACGACCCCGGACCCGGACGGGTCCTGTTTGACGGGCAGCCCGTGTCCCGGGCTCTCCCGGGACGCATCGGCCTCATCCTGCAGAACCCGGACACGCAGCTCCTCTGCCCGGATGTCGGCTCCGAGCTGGCCTTCGGACTCGAGAACCTGCGCGTTCCGCCGGCGGAGATGACCCCGCGCATGCTGCGGGCCTTGTCCCGCGTGGGCCTTGGCGCCCTGCCCCTGGACCGGCCCGTGGGAGCCCTGTCCGTGGGCCAGAAGTACAAGCTCCTGCTGGCGGCCATGCTGGTCATGGAACCCCGCATCCTGCTGCTGGACGAACCCTGCGCCCAGCTCGACCAGGACGGCATCGACGCCCTGAACGCCATCCTCGAAAATTTCCTGGCCGCCGGAGGGAGCGTCGTGCTGTGCGAGCACGACCCCGCCCCCCTGCGCGCCATAGGCCGCATCCTGGGCATCGCGGACCGGGCCCTGCGGCCCGCCGCCGCCCCGTCTCACGGGACCCTGCCCGCTCCGCCCTCCGCGCCCGGAAAATCCACCGTGGCGACCCTGACGGACGCATGTCTCACGCTGGGCGAAAAACGCATCTGGGAGCATCTCGATTTCACGCTGCACACGGGCGAGATCGCCATCATCCAGGGCGACAACGGCTCCGGCAAGACCTCGCTGCTGCGCTGCCTGACGGGTTTTGAGGCCCTGACCGGGGGCAGCGCCGCCGTCTTCGGACAGGCGCCGGCCCCGAAAGCGCTGCGCGGCAGGGTGGGGCTGCTGGTCCAGAACCCCGCGCGCCAGCTCACGGCGGACACGGTTCTGGACGAAGTTTCCTTTCCCCTGACCTACCGCAGGCTGCCCAAGGCCCGTTGCCGTGACCTGGCCATGGGCATCCTGGAAAAACTGGACCTGGCCAGCCTGGCCGACCGTCCGCCGTTTCTGCTCAGCCACGGCGAGCAGCATCTCGTGGCCCTGGCCTCGGTCCTGGCCGTGGAGCCCGAACTGCTCCTGCTGGACGACCCCTTCGTGGGCCTGGACCCCGCCTCCACGGCCCGGGTCTGGGGCATCCTGCACCAGGCGAGCCTGGGCGGCGCATCGGTCATCTGCGCCCTGCACCGCAGGCCCGCCGCCCACGGGGCGCACAGCGTCCTCGAACTCCGCGGCACGGGGCTAAGCGCATGCTGAATGGGTCATCCCGACACATCCCGCGGGTCAGCCAGACCCAGCTGATCCTGCGCATGGCGGCGGCGATGACCCTCGCCATGGGCGCCCTGTTCTGGCACGGCCCGTGGAGCCTGACGGCCCTGACCCTGGGCACCGCGGCCCTGGCCGTGGCCGTCGGCGCCCACCGCCACCCCTGGAAGCGCCTCGCGCTTGTCTTCGTCTGGCAGGTCGTGCTGGTCATGGCCCTCTATTTGCTTCGCTATGGCGCGCAGAGCCTGCCGGACGGGGCCCTCGTGGCCGGCCGTCTCGTACTCCTCGTCCTGCCCGGCGTGCTGCTCATGCGCACCACGCACCACGGGGAGATGGCCAGGCTGCTGGTCCGCGTCCTGCCGGCCAGGATGGGCTTCGTGCTCTCCACCTGCGTGTTCTTCTTTCCCACCCTGTGGAGCGTCACGGTGCAGACCTATGAAAGCCAGGTATTGCGCGGGGCCCGCATCCTGCCCCGCGAGCTCGTCAACCCTCTCAACTGGGGGACGCTGGTGCGCGTCATCTGCCTGCCGGCCATCGTCAGCAGCCTGGCCCTGGCCAGGGACGTGGCCCTGGCCGCCCACTGCCGCTGGTACGGCCTGCATCCGGACCGCACCGTATGGCCCGGACCGAACCCTTCAGACACGACCGGAGAACCCCGTGCGTAACCACATGTTCGGCTTCACCCTGCAGGAATCCCTTTTCCTGGGTTTCTGCTCCCTGCTGATCCTCTCCACCAAGCTGCTGATGCGCCTGCACCTCAAGGTGCCCGGACACTCCATGTTTTTCCTCATCCTGTTCCTGATGCTTGCGGCCCTGTGCGTGCGCAAGCGCTGGAGCGCCACGCTGGCCGCGGGCATGGCCGGGCTGCTGGGCATGTTCACGGGCAGCGGCAAACTCGGCCCCCTGGGCGTCGTCAGCTACATGCTGCCCGCCCTGGTCATCGATTTCTGCGTGCCGTTCCTGGAGCGCCATCGCAAAAACCTCGCCCTCTTCGCCGTGGCGGGCCTGCTGGCGGCCGCGGCCCGTGCGCCGGTCTCCCTTTTTTCGGAGTGGATGGTCGGCATGGACCTGCAGGTGCTGTTCATGAGCACCGCCATCAAGACCGGCGGAGGCATGATCTTCGGGGCACTGGGCGCGCTGCCCGTACCCGCACTTTTGACCAAGCTGGAGGCGCGCGGACTCCTTTCCGCAGCCCCTAAAAAATCAGGAGCCCACTCATGAAACTGATGATCTGCATGGACGACACGGACAATCTGGAATCCAAGGGCACCGGCTGGCTGGTCGAGGACGCCTGCCGGGAGATGACGGCATTGGGCTGGGGAAAATATTCCATGATCTCCCGCCACCAGCTCTTCGTGCATCCGGACATCCCCTACACCTCGCACAACAGCTCCATGGTCTTTACGGCCGACACGGACGTGCCGCCGGAAAAATACGCGGAGTTTCTGAGCGCCTACCTGGAAAATCACAGCGCGCCGGGATCGGACCCGGGGCTGTGCATCGTGCCCCCGCTTGGCGCCGGCGAACGCCGCACGCTCATGGATTTCGGCCTGCGCGCCAAGAAGGAAGTCCTGACCAAGAACCAGGCCTACTCCCTGGCCCGGGAGCTCGGCGTGCACCTGTCCGAGCACGGCGGCACGGGAGGCGGCGTCATCGGCGCCCTGGCCGGCATCGGCCTCAGGCTGTGGGGCAACGACGGAAGGTTCCGGGGATGGTATCACCTGGGGCAGGCCGGCTCGGTCATGACCGCGGGGGAACTCAGAAGCTACGAGGCCATCGAGGACATCCGCACCCCCGCCGACGCCACCGTCGACGACACGTCGAGCATCCGCATCTCGGACCAGCTCAAAACCATCTGCATGAACGGCAGATCGACGCTGCTGGTCCACCCGGCAGGAGACGACGGCATCCACACGGTCCTGGCCAAGGAAGAGCTCAAACGCTATTGAGCAGGGCCTCCGGACCCGGGTTTTAGCCGGGTCCGGGCATGACGAACGCCGTCCCGGCCGACCGGGGCGGCGTTTTGTGTTTCCGGCGATGAAAACCGGAGTGACGGAAAACGTCTCCCTTTCAGAGGAGAACCCAGGAATCGGGGCAAATATCCTTGGGGTCCTTGATATCCCGCCGGAACCAACGCCTGGGGGCGATGACGGTCTTGTCCCTGTTGCGCCCGAGCCAGGCCCCCCACCAGCTGAAGCTGCTGTTGGCTATGATGTGATGCCGGCAGAGGCTCATGAGCCGCATGTCGTTGAAGCTTTGTCTGTCCCTGTTGTGATCGACGAAACGGCTTTGAAACGGGAGCGAAAATGTGCGCCTGACCCAGGCGATGTCATCGGAGAAAAAATAGAAGCACGGATTGACCACCCGCTCCGCAATATAGGCTATCGCCCTCTCATAGTAATCCACAGGACATACCCCCAACAGGGCATGCGTGTCCTTGTTCGAAATGTAATCGCCCCTGCGGATGTGCACGCTTACCGAACCGCATTGATCCATGCTGTTCGCAATTTCGTAATCGAGGGATTCAAGTGCGGGTGAAAATTGAAAATCGTTTCTGATTTCATCTGAAATAGCGGAAAAATACTTCTCTGATTGCCAATATCCGGCAATATATTTTTTGTCCGGAAGAGAAAAGAAACCTTTCCAGAAATGGAAATGAGGCTCGACAACGAAGTTTTTTCCTCGGAAAAACCTGTATGAATCTTTCAGCAACCTATTTTTGATATGATACGTGTTTCTCCAGCCGATAATCTCGCCCACTTGATCTTTGCCGGCAATTTCCGGTGTGCATTGAAAGACCGAGTCCAGTTCGAAACCGAAATGCAGCGGGTATCGATCCTGAACCTCCAGATCGAGCAGGAATTCCGTCCCGTTCTTCCGCGCCAGGGATTTGCCAGCGGCATACTGGAACATCTGATTGCCAAGGCCGCCAAACAGCATCGATATGATCATCATGCCCTCATCACGGGGAAAAGAGTTCCTTCCTGTAGAAAATCATGACCAAAAAGGCCTTGGCGATCAATCCTCTTTCTCCACGGCCCAACGGACGGGACGTTCGTTTGGTCTGGACTGCGCCGAGTGTGGCGCGTTCATGCCGTCTCCATGCATCTCCCCGAGTCCAGTTCGAAGAATGATGGCAGTCTTGGCCCTGAATGATCGGGAAACAACCTGTCGGAACCGCCACCCTCGTCAGAGTCGATGCCAGGCCGCAGAAGCCTCAACCACGGCCTCGCTCGGGTCGCGACGTGTGTCCGGAGCCGACCACGGGATTCCTCAGCGCCCGCCAGATCAGTCCGATGCCCAGACACAGGAATGGAATGCTCAGATACTGCCCCACGCTGAAGGCCTGTCCGGCTTCGTAGGCGGCCTGCGGCGCCTTGACGAATTCCGTGCCGATGCGGACCGCGAAGACCAGCGTCAGCAGCCACCCGGCCAGCAAACCCCGAGGGGGACGCTTCCCGTGGCGTTCGTACAGGAAGACGAGCACGCACAGCACCGCCAGGTAACCGAAGGCCTCATAGAGCTGAGCCGGATGACGGGGGATCTGGTCGACCTGATCGAAGATCACGCCCCACGAGCCTGACGTCGGCACGCCGACGATCTCCGAATTCATGAAATTGCCGAGCCGGATGCACACCGCCCCCAAAGCGCCCGGAAGCGCAAGCCGGTCGAGCAGCCACAGCAGGCCGACCCGCCGGGAGAATTTCCGGGCGGCCAGCCAGAACCCGCAGACCAGACCTGCGATGCCGCCATGGCTGGCCAGCCCGCCCTCCCATATGGCGAACACCTTCAGTGGATTGGCGGCATAGAATGCCGGATCGTACACGAAACAGTGCGCCAACCGCGCCCCTATGACCGTGCCCAGCACTGCGTACAGCAGGAGCCGTTCGAGATCGGTTTCGGGAATGCCCTCCTCGCGGAAAACACGGGAGAAAAAGGACAGCCCGGCCAGAAACGGCGCGGCGAACAGAAGTCCGTACCAGCGAATGGCCAGAGGCCCCAGGGAAACAAGGACCGGATCGATGTGCCAATGGATCAGCATGGGTTTCTCAAAATGTGGTTGCAGGTGCGCATGGATGACGTCGCCAGCGGGTGAGGCGACGCTGCCGGAGAAAACGTCCGAAATGAATTCGGCCCGCACGACGGAAAGGTCAAGACGTCGAAACAGGCGGAACCGTACTTGACGGGATGCGTGCCGCATGATGAGTCCTTGAAATCATCGTTCACTGCAACCTGGAAAACCGTCAGCATGCGCCCACTCCCCCATCGCCCCATCCGCCCAGGCGGACTGACCCTGCTCTGTGCCTGCAGTTCCGCGATCCTTTTGATCATCAGCCAGGCATCCTTCTTCAAAGGGCCGGGTGGCCTGGCGCTGATCATTCCCTGGCTGGCCGTTCTGGGCCTGCATCTGACCGTCGGCCCCGTGGCCATATATGCGGCCTGGAAGCAGGGCCCGTCCTTGTTCAAACCATCCATCTACCTCTATTTCACAATTTTTGCCGCGGCGAACATCTGGCTGTTCATTCACGGCTCGGGGCTGGACCGCGAGGTGCAGACCGCCTGGCAGCGCTACGGCAATCCCCTGGAGGCGGAGCTGCACGCAACGCTGCAGGAACTCGAAATGGAACAAGCCAGGGGTAACGCGCCCGGGCCGGAGAAGGCCGCCGTTGCGGAGCAGTTCGTGCGACGCGGCGCGGACTGCAACTATCAGGGGCTATACGGCAGGGCGTTCCTGCAGCGCGCCTGCGCCCTGGGGCTGAATGAACTGGCCCTGGCCATGCTGCAGCATGGGGCTGCGGCAGGCAGCGCCGACAGTTCCGGCGTGACGCCGCTGCACGAAGCGGCAGCGCGGTGCTCAACGGAGGTTGTCGAAGAACTGCTGCGCCGGGACGCTCCGGTCGATGCCCGGGATGCCTGGAAAAACACGCCCCTGCTGCTGGCCGCAAGAGCGGGCAAGGGCGGTAACGTGGACGTCCTCCTGGCCCACAAGGCCGACGTGAACGCGGCGGACCAGAGCGGACGGACACCGCTCATCGAGGCCATCGCCCGCGACGACGCCCCCATGGTTCAGGCCCTGCTCCAGGCCGGGGCGGACGCCAACGGGCGGGACCTGCGCGGCAGTTCCGTTCTGGCTTTGGCGGCCGTGCGGCAGGACAGGGCAATCGCGAAGCTGCTGCAGGAGTACGGCGCGGTGCTCAATGCGCCCGGCCAGGGACACGACCTCCCGTTGCGGGAGGCGCTGCGCAAGGGCAGGCTGGATGAGGCAGGGGCCCTGGTGCGCATCGGCGCGGACGTGAACGCGACCACTGCGGGCGGCGACTCGCTCTTGGCGGAAGTGGCGGGCTTCAGTGTGCATTACAGCAG
>CALMTS010000260.1 GCA_937872685.1 uncultured Desulfomicrobium sp. | reverse complement strand
CTGGGAATTGTCAAGTTGACGTGCGCGGGCGGGAGCGCAATCCGGGCGGATGGAACGGGATCGACGGCTTATCCGCCGCCGCTGCCATGGAGGGCGGATCGGCGGCTGCCCATTTCCGGCATGCGGAGGCATTGTCGCAGGCCGGACGTCTTGATGCCGCCCTGTCGAGCTATACCCTGGCCATCACCATTGATCCCGATCACGCAGGGGCCCTTCAGGGACGATGGAAGTTGTGCTCGCGGCTTTCGCTGCATCGTCAGGCGCTGAAGGATTTGAGTCGGCTGATCGAACTCATGCCGGGCAGGGCTGAGTATCATTATGAACGCGGACGGATGCTGTTGAAACTGAACAGCGTCAGGGAAGCTTACCGGGACTTTCTGCGCGCCTATGAACTGGACCGGAGATACCCGCGCCCGACCCTGCTTGAGGACGATGTTCCCACGGGCAAGATTCTGGTGGCCGAAAGGTTCATGCGGAAGGTGGGGGAACTGAAGCCGCTGCCTTTCGCTCCGGGCGGGAGGAATCGTTTCAAGGTTCCTGGAAGAGTCTGTGCTGACGCTTGATGCAGGCGTGAATGCTCTGGTTTGCCCTGAGGATGAGCGCTTCGAGACGCTGAAAGAGTTCGGCGTTTCGTGCCAGGTCGGCATTCCTCCAGCTCGAAGCTTCGAGTTCTTTGGCCAAGACATGGATATCCAGGGCGCCGATCATGGCTGAAGAGCCTTTCAGGCTGTGGGCGAGCCGCCGGCACTCCTTCGCATTCGCTGCGGATACGCTCAGCCTGAAGTCCTCGAGGAATTTGCGGCTGTACTCCGGAAATGCACGCAGGGTGGCAAAGAACGACAGCTCATGTCCCATGAAATTTCGAATACCGGCCGGTATGTCGATGCCGTCGATATCTGGATATTCCAGGCTTTGGGCCGGGGTGTCGAAGGTATGTTCTGCGCAGGATGCGGTGGTGTCGGGCAGGAAGTCTAGGACGTCATCAGCTCGGAGCGGTTTGTGGAAAACGCGCAGCCGGGTCGCTGGTGTCGGCTGCGTCCCGTCAGGGCTGCCGGCCGTGAGGATCGCGATTCTCTGCGCCAGGGAGCCGTCGAGGGCGATCATGATGTTGGCCAGTTCAATGCCGCTTAGGGTCGGCATGAACAGGTCGAGCATGATCAGGTCGTAGCGTTGCCGTCCGATCAGGCGCATGGCGTCTTCCGGCGCCGCCGCGAGATCGACGGCTGCGCCGAGGTGCGTCAGGACTTCGAAAGCCACAAGGCGGCTGATTTCATCGTCGTCGACAAGAAGGATGCGTTTGCTGTTCAGCGCCATGTCTGCTCTTTCCTGATGCTTCGTGGGTCCCGGAGCGGGTCTGGATTCGGACACGATTGTTTCGGGCTATTGATTCTGCTTCATGAAATCAAGTAAATACAATCCGCCTTGCCGCAGTTCATTGAAATTGTGGATGCCGATCTTCTGCAGAATGTTCGACCGGTGCTTGTCGACGGTCTTGATGCTGATGGACAGAATTTCGGAGATTTCCCGGCTTTTTTTGCCGTCGAAGATGAATTTGATGACTTCCAGTTCTCTGGGCGTCAGGCTCTGCAGTGTCGGGAAGCCCTTGCGCTGGCGTGTGGCGAAAAGGTAGTCCTTGACGATGGTCTTCGCCAGCTTCGGGCTGATGAAGAGGTCGTCGTTCAGGGCGTATTTGATGGCGAGGAAAAGCTCGTCGGGATTTTCTCCCTTGAGGACATACGCGTTGGTTCCGTACTCGAGCGTCTCGAAGAGTATCTCATCGCTGTCGCAAGCCGTAAGCACGATGATCTTCACCGTCTTGTCCTTTTCCCGCAGCCTCCTGAGGACTTCGGTGCCGGGCATGTCCGGCAGGCGCAGGTCGAGAAGGACGATGTCCGCATGGTGCTGGTTGAAGGCCTGGATGCCTTCCCTGCCCGTGGCAACGTCAGACCCGACGATGTAATCCCCTTTCATGTCGATCATGGACTTCAGCCCCATGCGCAACAGATTGTCGTCTTCGATCAAGAGAACTTTGCTTTTCGACATGATAGTTCGCCCCTGAAAGATGATGTTTGTTGAGGTCGCCGACATTCCCTTTCGGCTCATCCGGCATCACGTTCCCGGGCCGGCAAGACGGAGGGTTGCGGCCGTCTGTCTTCAAGTTTGTCCGAAAACCCCGCAGGGACAGCGGGCGATGTCAGGCACATGGACATCATGGCGCCCCGTAGCAAGGATTTCGCAGCGCGCAACGGGGGAATGCCGTGCGAGAGTCCACGCCATGTTCATGATGCGTAGAGTCTGCGCTTGGGTTGCAGATGCCCCCTGTCGCCTGCCGGATGTGTGCTAAAACTCCGGGAATCCGCCATCAATCAGAAGTCAGCCGTGAATATGCAGAC
Source organism: uncultured Desulfomicrobium sp. (assembly GCA_937872685.1). Classification (GTDB taxonomy): domain Bacteria; phylum Desulfobacterota; class Desulfovibrionia; order Desulfovibrionales; family Desulfomicrobiaceae; genus Desulfomicrobium. Next base: position 13,358 of record CALMTS010000260.1, on the reverse strand, counting down.
TATTGGTGATGGTATTTCTTGAGGAAGTAACGGAGGGATGAGTGCTCAGCAACTGGCATGAAGATGTATTTTGTTGAGATTTAATAATGGATGATGCGTATATAAAATAGGTAGGTATATACGTTGTATCTGGGGTGACCTTGCTTTTGCCCGTCCGTGCCCATGTCGGACTTAATCAGTTAACATGTTGTCAAGAATATACATTTTACGATGCCTCAGGTCTGCCAGACTGCTCAGGCCGAGTTTCTCAAGGATGTTCGATCGGTGCTTGTGGACAGTCTTGACGCTGATGAACAGGGTGTCGGCTATATCCTTGCTTTTTTTGCCGTCGATGATGAGCCTGACGATTTCCTTTTCCCGAGATGTCAAGTCGTTCAAGGGCGGCAAGGTCTTGCGCTGGCGGTTGACGAAGAGATAGGCGTCCACGACGATCCTGGCGAGTTTCGGGCTGATGAACATTTCGCCCTGAAGTGCGTAGTGTATGCCTAGAAAGAGTTCTTCGGGCCCCGCGCCCTTGAGTACGTAGCAATTGGCCCCCAGTTCCAGCGCGTCGAAGAGCAGGTCGTCCTCTTCATGGGCCGTGAGCACGATGACGGGGACATGCGGCGCCTCCTGCTTCATGTGGCGCAGCACGTCGATCCCTGAGGTGTCAGGCAGCAGAAGATCGAGGATCACGATGTCGGGGCGGTTGAAATTGAAGAGGCGGATGGCTTCCTTGCCGCTTCCCGTATCGGCTTCGACGCAGAACTCCTTGCGGGCCTGGACCATGGACTTGAGGCCCAGGCGGAGCAGATCGTCGTCCTCAACCAGCAGAATTCTTTTTTTCATGGCAGAGTCCCCCGTAGGACGTCTGCCATGTCGTGCTCAGGAACTCAAGCCCCTATCTCTCATGCAACGCTCCTCGCGTTGTTTTTATGATGGGTTTCAGGATGTACTCGAGCACCGTCTTCTTGCCGGTCAGCACGTCCACCTCGGCCACCATGCCCGGAATGATGGGCAGTTCCTTGCCTTCCCTGTCCGTCAGGGAGGCCATCTTCGTGCGTACCTTGATGAGGTAGTAGCTGAGTTTCTGCTGCTCGTCCGTGATGGCGTCGGCGCTGATGTGCTCGACCGTGCCGGGCATGCTCCCGTAGATGGAGAAGTCGTAGGCCGTGATCTTGACCTGCGCGTCCTGCCCGGGGTGCAGGAAGGCGATGTCCTGGGGCAGGACCTTGGCCTCCACGAGCAGGGTGTCCTCCCTGGGCACGATTTCGAGCATCTCCTTGCCGGCGCCCACGGCCTCGCCGATGGTCGTGACGAAGACGCGCTTCACGGTCCCGTCCACGGGGGAGCGGACGCTGGTGCGGTCCATCTGGTCCTCCAGGGCTGGGAGCTTTTCCTTCCGGCCTTCCATTTCGGCGCGTATGGCGTTGAGTTCCTTGAGAATTTCCGAACGCTGTTTGCTTTTTTCCTCATCGATGCGGTGCGCTGCGCCGTCCAGGGCGGCGGCCACCTTGGGGATGGCGATGCGGGAGTCGGCGATCTGTCCAGTAAGTTCCATCAGTTGCCGGCGGGCGCGCAGCAGTTCCATGTCCGAGGCTGCCCCCTTGGCGACCATGGTCTGGATCATGTCTACCTCTTTGGTCAGCAGCGTGTACTGACGTTGCTGGAAATCGAGCTTGTTGCGGAGTTCCTTGAGCTCCTGGGACCGCTGTTCCCTGGTCGTTTCCAGCACCGTCAGGGCCGAGCGGCGGTTGTCGTTGCGCGACCTAAGGAGCTGGCGCTGGCTGTCCAGTACATGCGGTTTCTCGCCTTTGACCTCGGCGGGAAAGTCGATGTCGTCCTTGCCGGTGAGCTCCGCTTCCAGCCGGGCGATGGACAGGACCTGGTCCAGGTAGGTCGACTGCAGCTCCCGGAAGCGCGACGTCATCTGCGTCTGATCGAGGAGCACGAGAAGTTGACCCTTGGCCACGCTCTGGCCCTCGCGCACCAGGATTTCCTTGACGATGCCGCCCTCGAAGTTCTGGATCCGCTTGATCTCGGTGGACGGGATGACCTTTCCCGCGCCCCGGACGGACTCGTCCAGCGGGGCATTGGCCGCCCAGACCAGGACGGCGGTGAAGAAAAAGGCGATCACGATGAGCAGGAGATTCGCGGAGATTCGGCTGTTGCCGGTAATGTCGTTCAGCTCCGTGGAAAAATCTCTGTACCGGTCCCCGGGGCGTTCGCAGGCCGTGGCCGCGGCGCTCCCGCAGCACTGGCCGCCGGAAGCCCGCCCCGTCTGCATGGGCATGCCGGCAGGGTTCGGCCGGTTATCAGCGGAAGTGGTATGCATGCTCATGGTCTGGCCTCCATTTTCTGTTGCGGAGTCTGATTGATGGGGATGCCTCCCGCCTGGAGCTGGCGCAGGATCGCGTCCTTGGGCCCGTCGGCCAAAACCTGGCCGTCGTCCATGACGATGATGCGGTCCACCAGGTCGAGCAGCGACGGGCGGTGCGTGATGAGCAGGAGGGTCCGGCCGTTCAGGAAAGCTTTGAGCCGTTGCACCAGGAGCGCTTCGGACTGGGAGTCCATGGAACTCGTGGGCTCGTCCATGACCAGGATGTTCGGGTCGCGGACCAGGGCGCGGGCGATGGAGATGGACTGGCGCTGTCCGCCGGACAGGGTGGCGCCGCGTTCGCCGACGTGCAGGCCGTAACCCATGGGGTGGGTGCGCATGAAGTCATGGGTGCCGGAGAGCTGGGCGGCGCGCAGGATATCCTGGTCCGAGGCCTGTGGGTGGGCCATGCCGATGTTCTGCCGTACCGTGCCCTGGAAGAGGGACACGTCCTGGGGCATGTAGCCCGTCCAGCGTCGCAGGTCCGCAGGATCGATCTGGCGCAGGTCCGCGCTGTCCACGAGCACGGAACCCTGGTCCGGCTCGTAGAGGCTCAGGGCCAGCTTGCCCAGGGTGGACTTGCCGGACCCCGTCCTGCCCACCACGCCGACGCGTTCCCCCGCCGCGATCTTGATGTTCACGTCCTTGAGGGCGGGTAGCTTGGACCCGGGATAGGAAAAGGTCACGTTCCTGAATTCCAGGCTGCCTTCGATTTTCGGCCTGTGCAGGAAGGAACCCGTATCGTCGCGTTCAACGGGCAGGGTCATGACGCGGTTCAACTCCTTATAGGCGCTCATGGTGTGGTGCAGACGCGTGATGAGCTGGGCGATCTGGGCGAAGGGGCCCATGACCCTGCCGCTCAGGATGGAGCAGGCCACCAGACCGCCGGTGGTCAGGTGCCCTTCCTTGATGAGGTGGACGCCGACGATGATGATGATCACGTAGGCCGACTGCTGCACGAAGCCCGTCAGGTTCAGGGCCAGGTGGGACAGGGAGCGGGAGCGGACCGCATGCTTGGCGCTGTCCGCGGTGTCGCGCAGCCAGCGCGTGCGCATGGCCGCCTCGCAGCCCAGTCCCTTGACCGTCTCGATGTTGCCGAGGGTCTCCACCAGCACCGCGTGCTTCCCGCTTCCCATGGCCATGGCGGCCTGGACGGAGTTGCGGATGGGCACGTGGATGGCCAGGCCGATGAGGATGGTCACGGGCAGCACGGCCATGAAGACGAAGGCGATGGGGCCGCCGATGTACCAGAACATGGCGATGAAGATGACGATGAAGGGCAGGTCCACGAAACTGACCAGGGTGGCGGAGGTGAAGAAGTCGCGCAGCACCTCCAGTTCGCGCAGCAGGTTGGCGAAGGAGCCCACCGAGGCCGGCCTGTCCTTGAGGCGCATGTTCAGCAGCTGGTCGAAGAGCCTGCCTTCCAGTTCGACGTCGATCTTCTTCCCGGTGTTGTCGATGAAGTGTGCGCGCAGGGTCTTGATGACGAAATCGAAGACGAAGACGATGGCCACTCCGATGGCGAGGACCCAGAGCGTCTCCAGGGCGCTGTTGGGCACGACCCGGTCGTAGACGTTCATGACGAAGAGCGGCGAGGCCAGGGCGATCAGGTTCAGGATGGTCGCGGCCACGGCGACCTGGGAGTACGCCCGCCAGTTTCTCAGCAGCGCGCCCCGGAGCCAGTGCCCCTTTTCCTTGACGGGTGCGTCCTCTCGTGCCGCATCCTTCCTGGCCGGCATGAGATACAGGACGTGCCCGGCGTAGAGGTCTTCCAGTTCCTGCAACGGAACGGCCTTTTCCCCTTCGTCGAGGACCGGATGGGCGATGGTCGCCGTCTCCTGCCTCAAATCGACGAGGACGCAGGTCTGGTTATCCTTGAGGAAGAGTATCGCCGGCAGGGCGAATCGCGCGATTTTGCTGAGCGGGCTTCGCACGATCCGGGCCGAGAGGCCGGCGTTTTGCGCGGCGGCCTGGGCCGTGCGCGGGGTCAGCCCCCCCCCTTCGTCGAGGGGCAGGCCGGCGAGGAGCGACGCCGGGGAGAGATTGTGTCCGTGGTGGCGGGCGACGAAGAGAATGCTCTGCGTGATGGCGTCGGGAGCCGGCGTAACTGGATCATGCCCTTCGTCCGGGACGTGTGTGCCGTCTCCCAAGGCTGTTTCCGTCAAGTTCAACATGAGTTCCCCCTGTGTTGGTTCGTGATGATGCCGTGGTCTTCGCTCGGCCAGCATGCCCCGGGAAGCGGCTGGGTGGTTTCCCGTGCATGACTATCTGCTACCTGAGAGCAGGTATGAGAATAATTCATAGTGAAACGTATTTTGGTGGTGCATTTATACTTAATTATGTACGTAATATTTTTAGACATCGACCAAATGTTGTGTATATAATGCGACATAATCGTACGAATTTCTTGCCCTGAACATGGGTATGGACGCCCATCGCACGGAAGAAGGCCGGATCGACAAACCCTGGTTTTCTGCCGTGTGTGGGGCGTTTCGGGAGAAAGCTGAAGTGGAGACGCAAGGAAATATGCGCGTGCTGCTGGTCGACGATTCCGAGTTCAATCTCGAGGTCATCGGGGCGGGGTTGTCCGCGGCCGGGGTGGAGGTGGTGACGGCGGGGAGCGGATTCGAGGCCTTGGACATCCTGGCCTCCGGCCAGGCCTTCGATGCCGTCCTTCTGGACGTGCAGATGCCCCGTATGGACGGGCGGGAAACGGCCAGGAGAATACGCGGCGACGGACGCTGGGCCGGTCTTCCGGTCCTGGCGGTGACGGCCTCCGCCGTAAAGGGCGAACGGGAGAGCTGCCTTGAGGCGGGCATGAACGACTTTCTGACAAAGCCAGTGGACTTCGAGGCATTGCTCGGGTCGCTGGCTCGGTGGACTCGAAAATAGTTCGATAAGGTCCCAGACTGATATCGAAAGGGGCGGCGGGTCCACGGATGCGCGTTGCGTCCGGACGATGGCGGTTCCGGCCCGCATTCGGTGAAGATTCCAAATTTTCCTGTACGTTCCCAGTTGCCGCTGCTCTATCCAGTCAAATGTATTGCGAAAGAGGCCCGAGATAGTGTAGGGATATTGTCGTGTCTTACGTTTATGCTGGGCGCTCATGCCCGCGCTCCGCGTGCTCCTTGATATCAATCAGTTTTTTGACCGTTTGACGTCTTACGCTTCCACCCCGGATTCAGGCCGAAAGGGCGCTTCCGAATGGAGTTTGTGATCCAGGCAGGGGAGGCTCCTGCTCCGCTGGGCGTCAGGCGGTGCTTTTCCAGGCGTGTCGGCGGCATCCTCCCTGAGGCTGAGGGCCTGAATACGGTTTTCCTCGCATGTCATCGCCGGCCGCGGTGAATGCTCATATGCATTGGCCGTGCGCTCCATGGGGCTGCCGTGGGAGTGGACCGGCTGCAGCTTTCCTTCTCTAAACCGCGCAGCCCTTCAAAAGATTCCTGGAGGATGCCATGGCCGAACAGTTCGTGACCCTTGATGTCGACGAGGCTTTGCAGAGGTTCAGTGGAAACAGGCAGGTTTTCAGCCGGTTGCTGCTGCGTTTTCTTGAACTCAACTCCGATGTCGCGGGCAGGGCAGAGGATGTCGTCGGGCGCGGCAAGAGCGACGAAATCGCGATTTTCTTCCATTCCATCAAGGGCGGCGCGGCCAACCTCTCCGCTAAGAGGCTCGCCGCCAAGTCGGGGGTCCTCGAGAATCTCGCCAACAAGGGCGACATAGACGCCGTGAGGGCGGAATTGCCGGGATTCACCGATCTCTTCGCGCAGTTGAGAGCCGCGGCCGCCGATATCGGCAAGTCTTGAGCGGCCTTGTTGACCCGAAACGTGAAGGGGCGGGGGAAGGCATGACAGCGCAGGGATTCCTGTCCGTTCGCATCCTGGCGCTGGTCGCCCTCATGGTGTGCTGGGCGCTTCCGTCCGCGGCGACGGGCGTGGGAATGTGCGTCCTCGAAGGGTCCGTGGAGGAATACGACCTGCGGCCGTACATGCTCTTCCTGGAGGACCCCGGCGGGGACCTGACCATCAACGACGTCGCGTCTCCGGACCTGGCCGGCCGTTTCGGGCCGCCTCCCAAGGGCCACTTCAATTTCGGCTTCACCTCCTCGGCCCTGTGGTTCCGTTTCACCATCGTCGACGGGGAACCAGGCCCCGCAGGCGGCAATCAGTCGCCGCTCTGGATTCTGGACCCGGGCTGGCAACTGTACGACACCATCCACCTCTACGTGCCGCGCCCCGAGGTCGAGGGCGGATGGCAGGTCTATGCGGCGGGGCGGCTGCTGTCCGTCCCGGGCGAAGGGGAGAAACGGCATTTCCAGCTTCCCCCCGGCTTGAGCGACCCCGTCACGTGCTACCTCCGTGTGGCCGGCATTCGGCCGATCATGGTCGCCCCGACCGTCGCCACCCTCGACCGCACCCTGCGCGTCAACGGCTTCAAGACCCTGGGGACATCCCTCCTGCTGGGCTTCTTCGCCACCCTGGTGATCGGCAACCTGGCCATCTACCTCTATACCGGCAACGGCAAGTACAAGTGGTTCGTGCTCAGCAACCTGACCTTCGCCAGTTTCGTCGCCACCAGCAGCTATCAGCATCTCGTCACTGTCACAAACCTTCCGACCGTCATCATGACGATCGGTCTGGTGGGCCAGGCCATCGTCGCCACGACGGTCAGGACGTTTTTCGAGTTTCGTCGGTACAACAGAAGACTCAACATGATCCTCCTGGCCGCTGTCTGGGCTGTCCTGGGGGCTGCCGCCTCCGCGCTCGTCCTGCCCGAGGAACTCCACCCGAAGCTGTCCATCTACGCGGTCATGCCCCTGACCTTGGTTGTCTTCTTGGCCTGTTTCGACAGTCTGAAACGCAGCCGTGTCCCTGCGCTTCTTTTTTTGTGCGCGTGGGGCCTGACGACGCTGGTGGCCTTCTCCTTCAACTGGGCTCTGAAGGGCGGCCTTCCCTTCATGCATCCCAGCTACATGTGGGTCGCCTTCGTGGGAGAGGCAATCTGCATGTCCATCCTGCTGGCCTACAACATCGAGACCATCTCGGCGCAGCGCCAGGCCGCCGAGGCCATGGCCAAGGCCCGGTCATCCTTCCTGGCCGGCATGAGCCACGAGATCCGTACGCCCATGACCGCCATCCTCGGGTTCCTGAACCTGTCCCTGCAACTGGGGGCCGGCGGGCAACTGCGGCAGTACCTGCTGCGGATCGAGGCCGCGGCGAAGCATCTGATGGACATCATCAACGACATCCTGGACCTGGCCAAGATCGAGGCCGGCAAGGTGGAACTGGAGGCCGGGCCCCTGGACCCGGAGGACCTGCTGCATGACGCCGCGGACATCCTCGTCGCCCGCGCCTTCGAGAACGGCAACGAACTGGTGCTCTCGCTCGAACCCGGGCTGCCCCGCCGCGTGACCGGGGATGTCCTGCGCCTGCGGCAGGTCCTGATCAACCTGGGCGGCAACGCGGTCAAGTTCACCCGGGGGGGCACCGTCCGACTGGCGGTGTCCCGGGCCGAGGACGCCATGCCGCGGCAGGATCTTGTGCGGCTTCGTTTCGAGATCAGCGACACCGGCATCGGCATCGACCCGGACGTCCTGCCGCGCCTGTTCCAGTCCTTCGAGCAGGCCGACTCATCCACGGCCCGGGTCTACGGGGGCACGGGCCTGGGCCTGAGCATCAGCCGGCGGCTCGTGCGGCTCATGGGCGGGGACATCTCGGTGCGAAGCCGGCCCGGCGAGGGCTCGACCTTCGGGTTCACGGTGCCCCTGGGTCTCGATCCCGACGCCGTTTTCCCGGAAGGTCCTCCGGCCGCGGAGCACGGGGCGCTGAAAGTGCTGGTCGTCGAGGACAACCCGGAGAGCCTCTCGTCCATGGAGGCGATCCTTTCCGCCATGGGCCACGCGCACGCAGCGGCGGGCTCGGCGGCCGAGGCGTCGCGTCTGGCCGCGTCGGAGCGTTTCGACCTGGTCCTGCTGGATTGGGATCTGCCGGACATGGTCGCGCCGGAGTCCGTGCGTCTGTTGCGTTCTTCGGAGGGTGCGGAGGGAATGCCGGTGGCGCTCATGACCACCCCGGCACGGCCCGAGGTCGAGAAACTGGGCTTAGGCCAGCTGGGCGTCCAGGGAATACTGGCCAAGCCGTTCACGGCCTCGTCGGTGGAAGGGCTCTTCAGGCAGGTCCTGGATGGCGGGGCGGCCGCCGCGCTTGATGCATGCGCGCCGGCCGATGCGCCGTGCGATATGGAGCGCGCCAGCGGCCTGCGTGTCCTGCTGGTGGAGGACAACCTGTTCAACCAGGAGCTTTTGGGCGTGATCCTCACAGAGGCCGGGGTGGAACTGGAGGTCGCGGACAACGGCGCCGAAGCCGTGCGCCGGGTGACGGAAGGGGAGGTCCCGGACGTGGTGCTCATGGACGTGCACATGCCGGTCATGGACGGCTTCGCGGCCACGCGGGCCCTCCGGGGCGACCGGCGTTTCGGCGGCCTGCCGGTCGTCGCCATGACAGCCGACATCACTCCCGAGGACAGGGCGCGGTGCCTGGAGGCTGGCATGAACGACCATCTGACCAAGCCGGTGGACACTGGGGCGCTTTTCAGCGTCCTGGTCAAGTGGGGGCGCCAGGCCCCGCAGGAAGCGCGTCATGCGTAGCGGTTCGACCCCTGCTCTCGCGGCCCGTGCTCCGCGCCGGGCGCTGTTCGTCCTGCTTGCGGGCCTGCTGCTCGTGCACGTGTGGAGTTACCGGGCTTTTGCCGTCGGCGTGTGCGTGCTGGGCGGGGAGAGCGACGAGTACGACCTGCGGCCTTACATGGAATATCTGGAGGATGCGGACAGGCAGCTGACCGTGGATCAGGCGGCCGCACCCGAGACCGATTCGCGGTTCGGCCCGCCGCCGAATGGGCGCTTCAATTTCGGGTTCAGCAACTCGGCCCTGTGGTTCCGGTTCACCGTCAGGGAACTGCCTCCGGACGGGGGCGGGCTGCCACGGTACTGGATTCTCGACCCGGGTTGGAACCTGTACGGCACCTTCGAACTGTTCGTGCCCGACGCGGGCGCTCCCGGCGGATGGAGAACATACGGCTCCGGCTATCTGCTCTCGTCCCCCGGCGATCAGGAACGTCGGCAGTTCCGCCTGCCTACGGGGCTGACGGCCCCGACCACCTGCTACATCCGGGTCACGGGCGTCCGGCCGCTGGTCCTGAGCCCGCACATCACCACCGTCGACCGCGCCATATGGATCAACGGCGTCAAGGTTGCGGGCATGGGCCTGGTGCTGGGCTTATTCTGCACGATGACGATCGTCCATCTGGCCATCTATCTGTACACCGGAATCGGCAAGTTCAAATGGCTGGTCCTGAGCAACCTGTCCCTTGTCGGTTTCGTGGCCCTGACCAGCTATCAGCATCTCCTCACCTTCAGGGACATGCCGGCGGCCATCATGACGGTCGGCCTGGCGGCTCAGGTTTTTCTGCCCTGTGTGGTCAGGGAGTTTTTGGAACTCCGGAAGCACAACAGGAGGACCGATGCGGTCATGCTTTTCTTTATCTGGTTGGTTTTCGTGGTGGCCGTCTGCGCTTTTTTCCTGCCGCCCGCAATGCAGGGGAAATTTTCCATGAACATGGCCGTGCCCGTGGTGCTGATGGGGGCATGGGCCTGCATCATCAGCCTGAAGCGCGACCGGGTGGTTCCAAGCATCTTCCTGATCGCATGGGGCGCAGCGGCCACCACCATTTCCTACTACAATCGGGCCGCCCACGGGGCCTTTTCCTTCGCGCACCCGTCGATCACCTGGGTCGGCTTCGTATGCGAGGGCGTCGCCATGTCCCTTCTGCTGGCCTACACGGTCAAGTCCATGGCCGTGCAGCGCCAGGCGGCTGAAGCCATGGCCCGGGCCAAAAGCACGTTTTTGGCCAGTATGAGCCACGAGATCCGCACGCCCATGACCGCCATCCTCGGATTTCTGAACCTGTCCCTCCAACTGGAGGCCGAAGGGAGGCTGCGTCAATATCTGCTCAAGATTCGCGCCTCGGCCGATCATCTCATGGGCATCATCAACGACATTCTGGACCTGTCCAAGATCGAGGCCGACAAGGTGGCGCTGGACGTCAGGCCCTTCGATCTGGACGCGCTGCTGGACGAGGTGGGGGACATCCTGGCGCCCAAGGCCTTCGCGAACGGCAACGAACTGGCGATCTCCGTGCTGCCCGGCCTCCCGTCCCGCCTGGTCGGCGACCCGTTGCGGCTCAAGCAGATTCTGGTCAATCTGGGCGGCAACGCCATCAAGTTCACCCATGACGGCACGGTCCGCCTGGCCGTCATGGGCGCCGAAGACCCTTCGGCACCCGCGGGGAAGGTCGCCCTGCGTTTTCAGGTCATCGACACGGGCATCGGCATCGACGAGGCCGTGCTGCCGCGCCTGTTCGGGTCCTTCGTGCAGGCCGACGCGTCCACCGCCCGGAACTTCGGCGGCACGGGCCTGGGACTGAACATCAGCCGCAGGCTGGTGCACCTCATGGGCGGGGACATCGCGGTGCGGAGCCGGCTGGGCGAGGGCTCGACTTTCGAGTTCACGGCGCTGGTCGATCCTGACCCGGAAGGCCCGGCCGCAGGGCATGCCATGGCCCCGGGCATCGGCCCCGTGCTGGTGGCGGAGAGCAGGCCCGCAAGCCGGGAGGCCGCGGAACATGCGGCGGTGCGCCTGGGCCTTTCGAGCGTGTGCGTCGGTTCGGCGAAGGAAGCCGCCCGCATGGCGTCTACAGAAGATTTCGGCCTGATCCTGCTGGACTGGGACCTTCCGGACATGAGCGGACCCGAAGGCGCGGACCTCCTGCGCGGGTCGAAACCCGCGCCCCAGGCGCCGGTGGTGCTCATGACCAGTCTGGCCCGGCCCGAGGTCGAGCGGTTCCGGCCCGAGGAGCACGGGGTCCGGGGCGTGCTGGCCAAGCCATTCACCGCGGCGTCCCTGGGAGACATGCTGCGGCGGGCCAGGGGGCTTGGCGGACCTGTCGAACAGGACATGAACGGCATGTCCGCCGAGGAACTTCGAAACCGCGAGCTGTCGCGCGGCCTGCGCGTCCTCCTGGCCGAGGACAATCCGGCCAATCAGGAGCTCATCGGTCTGATCCTGTCCCAGGCCGGAGTGCTGGTGGAAGTCGCGGGCAACGGCGCCCAGGCCGTGGACCGCGTTCTCGACGTGTCGCTTCCCCCCCTGGACGCCGTGCTCATGGACATCCACATGCCCGAGATGGACGGGTACGAAGCCACGAGGGCCATCAGGACCCGCCAGCGGTTCGCCCGACTGCCCGTCATCGCCCTGACCACCAACGTCCTGCCTGGCGACAGGGAACGATGTCTGGATGCGGGCATGAACGCGCATCTGGCCAAGCCCGTGGACGCCGCCGAGCTTTTCAGAACACTGGCCGCCCTCGCGGTCCGACCCTCCTGACGCATACGTCGCCGCGCCTTCCGCTGCCTCATCCATATATTCCTCGCATGTCGTGTTCGAAATGTGATTGATTGCCGGTCTCCTTTACGGCTCGCCATCCGCCGTCGGCGCCCGTGACGTCGTCCCTTTCCCTCTGCCGTTTTCCTCTCTCCCTTTTTCGATCCCCGGGCTGCCCTTCAAATACGTGCCCGTCATGGCTCATGGGGGGCGTTTATTAGTGTAAAACCGTATGATTTTTTGTTTTGTATGAGCTTATTGCTGTAGAAACTGCATTGAAAATTAGGTGAACATTCGCATTATACTCTACTTCGAAAGCATCTATCTGTTTCGGAATGTTTAAATTGGTACAACTCGAATATGTGGGGGCAGGCCATGTTGAAAAATAAGGTGCTCGTTCGTCAGGCGGATGGTTCGATTCGTGAAGTGCAGATTTCCGATGGCGGCACGGTGTCGTTGCGCGGCAACGAACAGCTGCTCATCGCGGCTGCGCCGGAGCAGGCCGAAGTACGGTCCGGCGGAGAGGGGAAGGTCGCGATCCGGCTGGAAGGGATCGGCGAGTTCACGGTTGAATCACAGGGATTGCCGCCCGAAGCCCTGGCCATGGGGCCGGACGAGTCCCCGGTCTTCAGGGGGCGGCCCGTCATCGTGTTCGAGCGGGCCGGATCAGGCGGCGAGGACGGGGCCGTGACGCACGAACCCCTTGGGGTTCACGAGGCGAGCGTGACCGACACGACGTTTCTCGACCAGCAGACGGGCGAGGACTTCGGCATGGGCCAGCTGCTCGGCATGGCCGCCTTCAGCGCCGAGGCCGGTGACGGGTTGGCGAAGGGCAAGGTCTTGGCCGGGAAGGACGAGGAGGACGGCCTGCCTTCCGACGTTCTGTCCGACGATTCCGGTCAGGATCATGCGAACCGTCCCCCGGTCATCGACATCAACACTATTCTCATGGTGGACGATAACGCCATGGAATCCCTAACGGGCCACCTGCGGGCCTCGGACAGCGAGAGCGGCCCCGGGGACCTGCGGTTCAGGATCAGCCAGGGGCCGGCCTACGGTACACTGTACGTCGACGGCAAGGAAGTGGACGCGACAAAGGTCACCTTCACCCAGGCCGACATCGACTCAGGCCGGGTCGCCTTCCGCTTCGACCCCCACGCCCAGGACAGGTTTCTGGTGCTGGAGGACGACACCTTCGTCTTCACAGTCACGGACGGCACGGATACCACTGGTCCGGCCACCTTCCACATCCAAAATTCCACGGTCCAGGTCTGGGGCACGGAGGAGTCCGACGACCTGACCGGCGCGGCCCATTTCGACCGCGACGGCGCGAAGTTCCACGTTTACGGTTTCGACGGCAACGACACCTTGCGCGGCGGCTCGGGCGCCGACACCCTGGACGGGGGCGGGCATGCGTACGCAGCGCACACTCCCTGGATGTACACCCAGGAAGGCGGCGACACCGTGGATTACGGCGCGAGCACCGCGGCCGTGAACATCGACCTGACCCGCGCCACCCAGTCCGGCGGCCACGCCGAGGGCGACGTGCTCATCGGCGTCGAGAA
>CALMTS010000259.1 GCA_937872685.1 uncultured Desulfomicrobium sp. | reverse complement strand
TCTCATCCGCCAACCCCTGCAACCGCTACCAGGAAGCGGACAAAACCATCGACAGGCGCTCGTGTGGCGCGGCCCGGCGCAGGGAGGCCGTCACAAAGTCGACCGCGCTGCTTGCCCCGATGGTCCGCCGGGCACTGGCAGCGGGGGTCAGGGCTCGCTATCTGCTCATGGACAGTTGGTTCGGCCTGCCGGCCATCATTTCCGATCTGCGTGCCTTGCTGCCCGTCATCTGCATGGTCAAGCGGACGCCCAAGGTGCTCTATGGGTTTGGCGGCAAGCGGTGCACCCTCGACGGTATCTACCGGCAACTTCGCAAGCGCCGTGGCCGCGCCAAGGTCCTTGCCAGCGCGGTCGTGACCATGAACGACGGTCAAAGCGCGCGGCTGGTCTTTGTCCGGGACCGCCGCAAACGCGACTGGCTGGCCATCCTGAGCACGGACACGAGCCTGGCCGAGGCGGACGTCGTGCGCCTATACGGCAAGCGCTGGGACATCGAGGTCTTCTTCCGCACGTCCAAGCAGTTCCTCAGCCTGGAAAAAGCCTGTCAGGCCAGGGCGTTCGACGTGCTCGTGGCCCACGCGACCATCGTGCTCATGCGCTACCTCTTCCTATCTCTGGAGCAACGTCGCAACGCTGATCCTCGCACGCTCGGCACGCTGTTCCACGCCTGCTGCGAGGAGATGCGCGACTTGAGCTACGTGGAGTCGCTGCAACGCATCGTGGAACTGGCCCTGACCCGGATGGGCCAAGCCGGCCCGCTGCCAGAGGACTTCCGCCAGAGCTTGGTGGAGGCGATCATAGGCCAAGCATTGGACTTTTTGGGTCTCAGGGCACAAGTTTGTCAAAGAGCATAGGCTGTTGCAGTCGAGAGGTCATGTCCGAAAGTTGAGGAATTAATTTATAACGGACGACAATTGTCAGACATGGAAATATCGAATGGACAGGTCAAGAAATTTTATTTTAAAGACATGTCTCTTACAACTGTTATTCCTGCCTTCGACGACTGTCCTCCCCAAACCAGATCGTGGTGTGGAATTTTTCTCGGCTCCCCTGCCACAGACGGCTAACCCGAGACTGTGAACGACTGTCTCGGACTATGACGATGCTACACTTCTTCGCATTTGCCTGAATCGCGCACCACATAAATAATGCTGATCATTCCAATCTGTTTATGATATCGTTTGTAAAGGAAATTTGATAACTTCTGGACGACTTTTATAAATTGCTAGATATATTATATTTATAACTCTCTGCGGGAAGGTATTCTACCAGGCATTCCGTCGCCTCCTACACCAAGTACAGGATATGACATCATGGACGAACACATCCACTCACAAAATCTCTTGGTGCATTTCCGTCGTGCCGAGGAAATCAAAGCTCAATCTCTGAACTTCAAATCCATCGCACTCAACAACCGCCAGTTGTGTGACTTGGAACTGCTGCTCAACCGGGCCTACTATCCCCTGGGTGGCTACATGACTCAAGACGATTACCAGTCTGTTCTGAAGACCATGCGTCTGAGCGACAGCACACTCTGGCCCATGCCCATCTGCCTGGACGTAGGGCATGGGGTGGCGGAAAAACTGAAACCGGGCGAAAAAGTGGCCTTGCGCGACGGCGAGGGCTTCATGTTGGCCGTGCTCACCGTGGAAGAAATATGGCAGCCGGATTTACGCCGGGAAGCAGCCCTGATCTTCGGCACCGACGACCCCAAAACTCACCCGGGAGTGCAGAAGTTTTATACCAACACCGCTTCGTTCTATCTGGGAGGCTTGGTGGAGGGCTTGGCCCTGCCCCCCCACTTCGACTACCAGGAACTGCGCCATGCCCCGGCTGAGACCCAAAAAATCCTGACCCAGCGCGGCTGGCGCCACGTCGCCGGCTACCAGACAGGGGCGATACTCCACTGCGGCCAAAAGGCCGCCATGGCACATGCCATTAAAAATATCGGCGCCGGCATCCTCCTTCACGCTGCCACCGACGATAGCCTGCTTGGCAGCGTGGAACACTTCGCTAAAATCCGTTGTGTCATGCGCTTTGCCGAGACCTTCCCAAAAAACATGTTCCAACTCGGGCTCCTGCCCATGCACATCCGCAAGGCCGGCCCCCGTCAGGCTCTCATGGAGGCCCTGGTTCACAAAAACTACGGCTGCACCCACTTCTTCGTGGCCCCGGACCACGCCGACCCCTTTGTAAACGGGGACGGTCAGTGCTTCTATCCCGCTGGCGAGGCTCAGGCGCTGGTGGCCCGGCACGGCGAGGAAGTGAATATCGCCATGATCCCCCTGATCCCCACGGTCTATGTAGAAGAAAAGGCTCAATATATCCCCGAGACTGAGGTCAACTCGGCCATGACGGTCAAAGGCCTGAATTCCAACGAATTTAAGCGGCGTCTCGAATTCAATCTAGACCTCCCGGAATGGTACACCTTTCCAGGTGTGGTGGAGGAGTTGCGCCTGGCTTTCCCGCCTCGCGCCCGGC